>CAZZYE010000246.1:0-9103 GCA_964658145.1 uncultured Stigonema sp. | reverse complement strand
TGGTAACAATTAGCCATTAGCCATTACCTATTAGCCACTAACTAATTAATTAGTGGTTCTTTTGCTAGAGCCTCTAGCCCAACTGACTTTAACAGTTGTTGCCAGGAAGCAGTCAAAGCTTGATTTTTAGGTTGCGATCGCCGCAACTGTGCAAGAGTTGAGAGCGAATCGTACCAAATACCCGCCTCAGCTAACTTGGAAACCGACTCAAGTTGGCTTGTCATGTTTTGCTGATTTACCAAACTGCGATTGGGTTCAACTTTACGAATCCATCCGCTGACCGAAGGACTATCCGGCTCTAAGTCTTCAGTGCAAATCATTACCAAAGACCATTTATAATTCTTGCCTGTCTTTAGCGCTGGAGCCGAATCCGGGAGTTTAACTTCCATAACACCCGGTAATTCTTGCAAACGTAAGGTTGTCTGGTAATGTTGGTTGGTGTCTTCATCTTGGATGCTAAAAAATGCTTTTTTAGCACTAGTTTCAGGAACGTAGACAAATATTGCCGGACGTTCTGCCATTGTTAAGCCAATATTAGTTGTTGGTAGCAGCGGTGTAACCGCTGCGCTATTAATTGCTTTTGTTGCATCGCAGCTCGAACCAGAGCGCGAGGCTCCTCCAGATGAGCGCTTAGGTGCTTGCGCTCCCGGTGGTGTGAAAGTCACATCTGCCACACCCGGTGTTTCCCAGATGGGGATGAGAGACAACGCCATTAACAACGCGATTCCAAACAGCGTGTATGTGAATATTGATGTTTTTTTTTCATATAGGGTAAGAGATGAAAATACGACTAGTTTATTGGCGTTATTCCTAATCGCCATCAGTGCAATTGCTGTTTTGCTGAGGCTGGGGGCTAAGCACATCAGTATGATTACGGGAATATTTAAAAAATTAAAAATTAACTGCATTGTAAAGCTGGTAATAGCTAATGGTGAGACAGCCCTTGCAGCTTGTTTCCATTAGCAATTAGCAATTGCGAACTTTTATCCTGTCCGGAAGCGCGAATCGATTCAGCTACAAAAGCGACGATTGCAGACCCTAAAATTAAGATGACGCTTAGAGCATTAATATCTGGTTTTACCCCTGTTCTGATGCGGCTAAAAACTTCCATTGGCAGAGTGTTGACACCGCTACCAGCAGTGAAACTAGCGATAAGAAAGTCATCCAAGCTGAGGACAAATGCTAGCAGACAACCAGCTATAATACTTGGCATCAACTGAGGCAGCAATACTTTGATAAAGGCTTGCACTGGTGTGGCGCCTAAATCTAGTGCTGCTTCTTCTAAATGGGGATCTAAGTTGGGGAGTCGAGAAGACACAACAAGACCAACGTAGGCAAGACAGAATACCACATGCGCCGCCACAATTGTCCACAAACTGAGGGGAATGGCAAACGCAGCCAGAAAAACTAGGGTAGCTACTGCGATCGCAATATCGGGAATAATCAAGGGTAGGTAAGAGATACCGCGATACAACGTCTTACCCGGAAACTGATAACGTGCTAACCCTACCGCCATCAAAGTTCCCAACACTGCTGAAACACCCACTGCACAACAGGCAACTATGAAACTGTTTTGCCAAGCTGATAAAATCCGTTCATCAGTGAACAATTTGCCATACCAATCCCAAGTAAACCCTTGCCAATTTGCACTGTAGGGTGAGGAGTTGAAGCTATAAAAAGCAAGTACCACTATGGGCAGGTACATGAAAATAAATATCAGTAGTGAAAAAACCGCCTGCCATACGACACGCGGCGGATGACGCCAAATCAATAGTTATATCTCCTTAGTCTTAAGAAATACTCGTCGTAATACTTGAAAACTCTTCTATAATACAATACGCTTGCTGTTAGTAGCGTTCAGTTATCGAAGATCCCCCCAACCCCCCTTAAAAAGGGGGGAAAATAGCCCCCCTTTTTAAGGGGGGCTAGGGGGGATCAATTCTTAACTGAACCGTATTGTTCTATAATAGCTTGTCCGCTTGAATACTTATACTATTGCCTAGGTTGGTAAGTAGGTCGGCGAGAATAATACCAACTGTGTAAAGTTTTGTGAAATGACTTAAAAGGCTTGTAGTTGCGCAGTAAGCGCCTTCTCAATCGCACGCCTACGCTGCGCGAACGGCATCCTCGTTCGCGAAGCGTCTCCGAAGGAGAAGGGGTACGCGCGCGAGAGCGCAACTACGAACCTCCATATGATTTATTTTTTCGACCTACTTAATGGGTAATGGGAATTAAACACACTGGGCTAAATAACTTTTAAATAACCTACTGTGCTGTAAAGCCTCCATCAATTGCCAACGATTGACCTGTCACAAAAGTAGAATCCTCAGAACACAACCATACAACTGCCTTAGCCACTTCTTCTGGTTGACCAATGCGTTTCATTGGATGTTCACCCGCAAAAATCATTTTGCGGCTAAGCATTTGTGAACGATATTGCGGTCCATCTACGTTTTCCTGACGAACCAAAGTGCGCTTTAGCATATCTGTATTGACTGAACCTGGACAAACAGCATTAATTCTCAGTCCATCTGTTGCGTGTTCTAACGCTAGGGCTTTAGTTAAACCAACAACCCCATGTTTGCTGGCACAGTAAATGGCATTCTCACGTATCCCAATCAGTCCCGCAACCGAAGCATTATTGACAATGGCTCCTCCCCCTTGTTTAATCATCTGAGGGATTTCATACTTCATGGAGAGCCAAACTCCTTTAAGATTTGTCTCTATAATGTGATTCCAGTTATCTTCCGTCTGGTCAATTGCACGTCCAATTATTCCTTCAGTTCCGGCATTATTAAAGGCATAATCTAACCGACCGTAGGTATCAACTATTTGATTAATTAAGTATTGGATTTCATTTGCCTGAGTGACATCCGTTTGAATAAAAATTCCTTCACTCCCTGAGTTTTTAATCAGTTGGACAGTTTCTTCACTTTCTTTGAATCTCCGACTGGCAATGACCACTTTTGCCCCTTTTTGAGCAAAGACCAAGGCAGTTTGTCTGCCAATTCCAGAACTACCCCCTGTGACGAGAGCAACTTTATCATTAAATTCTTTCACAACTTACTTACACCAAATTTTAACTACATTCCCACCGATGAAAGAGGATTATTATAATACTTGGAACAGGCAGTACAGATTGGATAAAGTTCTTTCCTTAAATGATTGCGCACATTTTTCATCCTTTCCCCATTCCAAATGTCAAGGATACTTTCTTGATAAATATTTCCTAAAGAAAGATCGTAAAAAGAGTGACAAACTGTCACATCTCCTCTGGCAGATATTTCTGCATAAATCCACGGGAAAGCACAACGTGACTTGTAATCAACCATACTTTCCCATTTTGCCGTAAAGTAATTGCGGATATTATCTAATTCGATAGTCACAGGCTGGGCGAAAAAAAGAATTCCTCTTTGCTTACAGAGATTTTTAATTCTCGTCATTTGTTGAGTTATAGATTCAAAATCCATTCCTGCAAATAAGACAGGATTTTGAACATATCCTTGAACACAAGAAGCCGATGAAACACCGAATTCTGTTTGCAATATATCAGCATATTTTTTGTACTGTTCTTCAGTTGCATAATTCTGAAATTCTATACTTAGAAGATCAATCTTAGAAATATCGATACTATTGAGAACGAACTCTTCAATGTAGGAATAATTTAAAGGAGTCACGATATAAGCTATTCCAATTTTTGGAAACTCGCTTTTTCTGGCTTCTCGGATTTCATAGAGTTTGTCTATTCCCTTAATTACTTTTTGAAAAACCCCTTTTCCCCTCTGTTGGTCATTGATATTTTCCGGACCATCCAGTGAAATCCACAAACGAGTTGGCGGAGTTTCAACTAACAGTTCCGCATATTTTTCAATCAGCGTTCCATTAGTGGGAATACTCAGTTTGCACCCCCCTTCTTTAATCAATCTTATCACCTCCCCTATGTGTGGATAAAGAAGAGGTTCACCTCCAAAGAATTCAAAATATGGTTTTGCCGGAAGGCAATCCTTAATGACTTGTTCAACTACAGAATAATCAAGAGAAAACAGATCTTCTTTTTCATGATAAAAACCTTTTTCTCCCCATTCATAACACATACTACATCTCAAATTACATTTTTCAATGAGCTGAAAGACAACCCATTTCGGGTATGAGCTAGCTTGAGATAAATTCATCATCTTAATTTGAAATAACTTGGTTTTATTTATATAGAAAAAATTAAACTATTCATTTTTTCATCCACGTGAGAAATTCCCGCTCATTTCTCTCTTGAGAGTGGAGAGTCTTAATAAAATGGCATAGCAATTCTCGTAAAACGGCTAATACTCGGTACAATATCATACCGATTGTAGATTGACAAGCGGTCTTTTATGATTTAAATATATTAAAGTCTAATCCCTCGTGTTAGGGTGATCATCAACAATCAAAATTTTTAAGCTTTGTAAATTTGGGCTAGTTGGCTCTTTAATTTTCCTGATTTAACTAAAACGTCCTCTTCATGAGTGGCAGTCTAACAGTAAACGTCGCTCCCTTTCCCTCGCCGGAACTATCCGCTGTCACAGTACCGCCATGCAACTCTACCAAGTGGCGAACTATTGCCAATCCCAATCCTAGTCCACCAAACTTTCTGGTTGTGCTGCTATCTGCTTGACGGAAATATTCAAATACATGCGGCAGAAAGTCGGGAGAGATACCACTTCCTGTATCGATAACTGTAATTTGGGCAAAAAGAGGGGAGTGGGGAGATTCTTCCCTACTCCCGTACAGACGTTCCGCCGGAACGTCTCTTCCCCATCCCCTACTGCTTTCTACCACTGACAGTCGTACCTCAACGCATCCGCCAATAGGGGTAAACTTGACAGCGTTACTGAGCAGATTCCCCACAACTTGTTGCAAGCGATAGGAATCACCAGTAACCAAGAATTTGGTATTTGGCAGAAAGTTGCCAGGAGGGAAACCCTCCGTAGCAAACTTTCCCAGACGGATTTGGGATTCGGAATTGGTACTTTCTTCATTTTTCCATGTCCCGTGTCCATCTAAAATCGAAAATCTCAAATCGATTGATTTTGCTTGTGCTGCTAAGCGCACAGTTTCCAATGTGGTGTTAATTACAACTGCTAGATCAACAGCAGCAACATTTAAGGAAAGCTTACTTCGGAGAATGCGAGAGATATCCAGCAGGTCATCAATCAGTTGAATCTGCAACTTAGCATTTCGCTCAATGGTATCCAAAGCACGGGCTGTAGCTACTTCATCAAACTTGCGGCTCTTTAGCAGCTTGGTCCACCCTAGAATAGGGTTGAGCGGTGAGCGTAGTTCGTGAGAGAGAATAGCGAGAAACTGGTCCTTGATCCGGTTAGCGTCTTCTGCTGCGTTACGAGCGGCTTTTTCCCGCTCTAACATTTGTTTTCGTTCTTCTTCTAGCTGTTTTTGAGCGTGAATGTCTGTGCAGGTTCCAAACCATTTGATCACGCGTCCTTGGTCGTCTTTTAGGGGGTAGCCGCGTACCAGATGCCAACGATATGTGCCATCAGAAGCTCTCTGGAAACGGTGGTCGTTCTCGTAAAGAATCCCGAGTTGCAAAGCAGATTGCCAAGGTTGTTTAATAGTTGCTACGTCATGGGGATGCAGCGCTTTTAACCAACCATATCCGATAGTTTCCTCTAAGGGTAGCCCTGTGTATTCGTGCCATCGTTGATTGACGTAATCCGCCCGACCTTCTGCATCTGTTGAAAAGACGATTTCGGGAATAGCCTCAGCTAGCAGACGGTAGCGCTGTTCGCTGTGATGCAGGGCTAACTCCGTGTGCTTGCGTTGAGTAATGTCTTGAGCCGTACCCATCATCTGGACTGGTTTGCCAGAGCGATCGTAGAAGTTGCGACCTTTGGCGGCTATCCAATGCACACTACCATCAGCCCAAACTGTACGGTATTCAATGTCATAGTCAACTTTCTCCTCAAGAGTACGGGTGACTGCTTCATGGGTGTGATGTTTGTCTTGTGGATGCAAAAGGTCTAGGAAAAGCTCATAGCTGACTTCGGTGTCTGGGGAGAGGCCAAAGAGGGTTTTACAGGTTTCGGTCCAAACCAACTCGTTGGTGGTAAGATTCCAAAACCACATACCCAGTTCAGCCGCTGTGCTTGCCAGCCGAATGCGCTCTTCACTCTGCAGCAGGGCAACTTCTGTGCGTCGTCGCTCTGTAATATCTTGAGCAATGCCCAAAATCAGCTGCGGCGAGCGATCGGCGGTTCTGCTGAATACCGTCTCATAGCTATAGAACCAGCGCCACTCTCCATTGGCATGGCGATACTGGTATTCAAAGCTCGTGACTTCGCCATCAGCAGACGAGTTGAGCCGTTCCAGGTGGGCAGGATATCGAGCTAAATCATCAGGATGCAAGAGTTGGAATAACGACTGTAGTCCCATCGTTTGAATTTGCTCTTGTGTGTAGCCAAGTATCTCGGCAACCTGACGGTTTATATAGACGTTGCGCTGTGCAACCAAGTCATAGAGGTATAACAGACCAGGAATAGCATCGGCAATCTGTTGAATGAGGCGCTGAATTTCCTGCAATTCTGACTCTAAAGAAGAGGACATATTGCCAGTGGAAAGCTGGAACACAGAGATATTTTCCCTATTTGCGTCCCCGCGTCTCAATTTCTGTCCGTCTTCCTTTTCAAGACTGCCATCACGCTTAACTTGCCCACACTTTAATGCTGTAATATCAGTAAAAGTTGTGACTACAGCGTATGGTGTAGTTCCTCCTACCTGAAATAGAGGTTGTGAGGAAAGCAATAGCCAGACTAGGTCACCAGTTGGCTTATATAAACCTATGACTACATTCAGAATTGGCTTGCTTGTTCTTAAAGCAACCATAGCCGGGTGAGAATCATTAGGAAAAGGTGATCCGTCTTCACAAATTGCTTTCCAGGTGAGGTCAAGCAAATTCCACCCGATTAGCTGCTCTGCCGTGATTCCCAAAAGAAGCTCAGCAGTAGGGTTACAAGCCTGAATGATGCCATCGGCAAGTTGAAGGACCATCGCCTGTTCTACTTTAGCTACCATTGGCAAGTCATTTGGGCTTTCACTTGCTTGCTGGTGCAGCGACAAACTTTCATCTGCGAGTTGGTTTTGGGAAGTTTGATCAGACATTTTATAAAGCTGAACAAATTTAATATAAAATCAGTTCTATATATTTCTTATGACATAGATTTAATTACAATCTTATCGTAATAAGAAATAAAAATTGACCTAGCACTCAAAAGCTAATAATATTTTGCCTTTGCAGTCTTGACTCTGACAAATTGTTGATTGTTGGTTATTAATTGTTTCTTGTTTGATACCAATAAACAATTAACACCCGACAAGTAACAATTTTAAGATATATCTATTTCTTCTATAATTATATGTTTTTTTGAGTCAAAACTAATTTTTCTTTATTGGAACTTACCCATCAATCTTGTAATTGTTACCAGAGTTGTGCTGCAGGCGATCGCAACATATTTGACCAATTTTTTGTTTGAAAAGTTTCAGTAGAGTCCCGAAAGGGTCTTGTACCAGTCGTCTGCCTACAATTACGAGAAAAGCTTCTGTCTGCCGTAGCCGCTGATTAAATTTTGGTAAAAGCCCTTGCGACAGGGTTGTCTAAGCTACTATTTTTGGTCAATAAATTGGCGATCGCTTTACCCTCTAAGTTGTGAATATCTAGTAAAGTGAAGGTTGCATTAAAGAACTCACCATTACATTGCTACAGGGAGCATCCCATTTTTGTAAATTGCCCTCAGACTGTTCGTCTGGGGCTACACAAACAAAGCCTGCCTCCGCAGGCTTGAATTAGTCCGCGCAGGCGGACTTTGTTTGTGTAGCCGCGATTTCTAATCGTTTGGTGTTTTTGCAAAAATGGGATGCTCCCTTGCTGCATGCTTAGTGCTAACTCCCTCACTCTATTATATTGAGATAGCTCAATGAACTCAAAAGCGAAAGTTATCACTATCTTCCAGAACAATGAAGTTAATCATTGGTTTGCCCACCAGAAACGCCTGCGACAGATTCAGCAACCTTGGGAACTGTTGGCTTTTCCGGTTACGCTTAGGGTATCAGTTACTAAATATCCATCTGGTGCAAACTCATATAAATCCAGGTAGCGTTGGCTTTCTACTTCTACTAATTAGGTGTTTTTAAGAGTTACTCATTTTGCTGGTAGAGTTCCTCTATTGCCAACTGTACTAAGTAGGTAGGCGGGAAAATTTATAACTATGTCCGAAGCGAAATGATCGAAGGGAAGTGAAGCAATCACAAGGGTTTTGATCGTTTTACATTTTGTTACATAGTTAGGTTTACTTGTGTTTACTCAGATCTTGCACCTTCTCAATAAGGGTAAGGTGGGCAGTGCCCACCCTACGAAATCACAAGCTTTTTGGGCTTTGATTTTCCCAACAAGACTGTGGTGCAAGATGTGAGTTTACCTACTTATCTTTGAAGCGCTACCGACTTCCTTAAATGCTTTCGGTAGCATCTTTGGTATCGAAGGCAAGGCGTTAACAGTTTGGTATAAATCTGCTAAACGCCTGTGCATACTGAGCAAATTTGTCTATTTTCAGCTTCGATTCTCGTAACTTGTAGAGATAGGTTTAGCAAGAGAAACTCACTACCTAGATTATTGAATCAAACATTGGGGTCGCGATAAGCCTTGGGTTGAGAGCGATTACCACCCAAACCTGCAATACCAAGCAGACCAAGTAAGCCTAACCAGCCCCAGCTAGAACCGTGATGACTTCTTGTAGTACTAACTCCTTGGGAAGTGGTGTCATTTGTAGTGCCAGTACCTGAAGTGCTAGTACTACCGGAATTAGTACCACTATTTGTACTGTCAGTACCTGAAGTGCCATCTGAAGTCGTGCCACTCCCGCCACCAGTCCCTGAAGTGGTTCCAGTACCTGTGGTGCCACTACCTGTTGTACCACCTGAAGTCGTGCCACTCCCAGTACCACTACCCATTGTACCAGTACCTGTTGCACCAGTGCCTGAGGTGTCAGTGCCTGTACCAGTACCTGTTGTACCAGTGCCGACGCCAGATCCAGAAGTGCCAGTACCTGTTGTACCAGTG
>CAZZYE010000245.1:1197-9115 GCA_964658145.1 uncultured Stigonema sp. | reverse complement strand
ACATTTAATTTACATTTCTTTACATACAGAAAAACGATCGTGATAAAGAGTTACCTCAAAATTTTTTCCCCCAAAAAGAAGCAGGCTAGCAGTGTCCACCATACGTAAATCGACGAAAAATATAGTCTAATATTATACAAACAAAGCCCGCATAGGCAGGCTTTAGTTTATCGGCAAAAAAGTACAATATTAGACATAGATCCATTTGTTCCCAAATGTTTTGTGAGTAGAAATTAAAACTACTCTCTGTAAGTACTACTTGCAGCATTGGGGTCACGATAAGCAACCGCTTCGTTGTTACGCTTTCTACCAGTCAAGCCACCTAAACCTAACAGACCCAGTAATCCTAGCCAACCCCAATCAAAGCCTCCGTCGTCGTTAGCAGTTTTGGTGGTAGTAGAAGTGGTGTTGTTTCCAGGATCAGTAGTATTAGTTTGAGCAGAAGCGGGTAGAGTCAAAGGCATAATAGCCATACTCAATGTAAGAACGCCAGCACCAACGGCTTTAGTGAAATTGCGTTTCATAATAAGTTCCTCATCCCTTTCTATTTCTACCCTACTCTAACGAATTTATATATCAGTAAAATCAATCTTTAGCTATAAACTAGCCATCTCCTAGACTCCAGCTAAAGATAGAAAAATTAAAACTGCTGCTAAAATAGGCTTTTTAACTGTAGCAGGTCTTTACCAATCAAGAGTTACGAATAAGTTTTGATAGAATAGCAAGTCAGACGAATACGATTTTTTCGGCACATTGGACGCACGTAAAATTTTTCATGAGCGACAACGACGGTTACAAAGTTATTAGCGACAACCGCAAAGCCCGTTATTTGTACGAAATTCTTGAAACCTACGAAGCTGGAATTCAGTTAACAGGAACAGAGGTCAAGTCGATCCGAGCGGGTAAAGCTAATCTCCAAGATGGGTATGCTTTAATTCGTGATGGAGAAGCATGGCTGATCAACGTGCATATATCGCCTTACACCTCCAGTGGACAGTATTTTAACCATGAACCGCGCCGAACGCGCAAACTGCTGCTGCACCAGCAGGAAATTCGCAAGCTGATTGGCAAAGTGGAACAGCAGGGTTTGACTTTGGTGCCTTTGAAAATGTATTTCAAACGCGGCTGGGTGAAAGTGAGTATAGCGTTAGGTAAAGGTAAAAAGATTTACGATAAGCGAGAAGACATAAAACAACGTCAAGACAAACGAGATATTCAAAGGGCGATGAAAAATTATTGAGTTCAAAGGAGTCAAGAATTAAGAGTCAATATTGATTCATTTACTATGGGCTATGGACTATTGACGGTAGTTCAACCACAGGTTAGAAGAAACTACAAGGGAAAATTCGGTATTGTGAGGCTGGTTTCTCAAAAATCAGGAAAAACACCTGTGGTTCCAATTAGAGATGATAATCCTATAACAATTACGCCTTATGTCACTTATGGGCTAATTGCTGCCAATGTCTTAGCTTTTCTTTATGAATCAAGTCTACCCCCACGGCAATTAGATGGGTTTTTACATCTTGCAGCTGTAGTACCACGAGAACTTACAGCTAGCTTTGCGGGTATTCCGGTACATCAAGTTGTGCCAGAATGGGCAACTTTAATTACTTCCCAATTCCTACACGGCGGTTTGTTACACTTAGCTGGCAATATGTTGTTTCTGTGGATTTTTGGTAACAACGTTGAAGAAAAGTTGGGTCATGCGAAATTTTTGCTTTTCTATTTGACTTGCGGTGTTTTGGCATCGTTGACTCAGTGGTACTTTTCACCGAGTTCTGCAATTCCTTCCTTAGGTGCAAGTGGTGCGATCGCTGGCGTTCTAGGCGCATACATTCTCCGCTTTCCTCAAGCAGAAATTCTTGGCGTAATTCCCTTAGGGTTTTTCTTTCCCTCCTTCCGGGTGCCAGCATTCTACTTTCTCGGATTTTGGTTTATCCAGCAAGCATTTTACGGACTTGCCAGTCTACAAACACCGACCAACATCGGTATGGAAAGCGGTGGTATTGCTTATTGGGCGCACTCCGGTGGTTTTTTGTTTGGGGCGATTCTCGGTCCGTTATTGGGGTTATTTAACGACAAAGCCAAGGAAGAATCTTTCTACAGGTAGAGGAAAAAGTGTTGTTAGTGGTTAGTAGGGGCGAACGGTGAAGCAGCGCTGCAGGAGGGTTAGCCCGACCTAGGCGACTGCTGAACCCGAAGGGCCGTTCGCCCGTACAGTTGTTAGTTGTTCATGACCACTAACCACTAACTACTAACAAATCCCAACAGACTATATTACATTTAATAAATTATTAGGAAAAACTCCTGTGTTTCCTCTCTACGACGAAAACCCGACGCGAAGCAGCCCATATATGACCTATGGGTTGATTGGGATGAACGTTTTAGTTTTTCTCCATGAATTCAGTCTATCAGATAGACAACTAGAGCAGTTTCTCCACGTATATGCACTAATACCACGAGAGTTAACTGCTACCTTTGCGGGTAACCCGGTATATCAACAAGTGCCAGAGTGGGAAACATTGATTACGTCGCAGTTTTTACATGGCGGTTGGTGGCATCTGATCTCTAATATGGTGTTTTTATGGATTTTTGGCAACAATATTGAAGAACGGTTGGGTCGTTTCAAGTATCTAATTTTTTATCTAAGTTGCGGCGTTTTTGCAGCTTTGTGCCAATGGTTTGTGGGCATGGGTTCTACGGTTCCTTCTTTGGGTGCAAGTGGTGCGATCGCTGGGGTTTTGGGTGCATACGTGATCCGCTATCCTCAAGTAAGAGTTGTGTCATTAGTCTTCTTAGGTTTTTTCATTACCACAATCAGAGTTCCGGCATTTATATTGATAGGACTTTTCATTGTCCAAAATGTCATATCTGGTTTTGCTAGCCTGCAAGCAGCTGCCAATATGAGTGTGGAGACGGGCGGAGTTGCTTACTGGGCTCATGTTGGCGGCTTTGTGTTGGGAGTGATCCTCGCTCCTTTGTTTGGATTGTTTAGACGTGATTGATCAATGAATTAGGCAACAGACATGAATTAAGCGCAAAAGTGCTTCCTTTACTATGGGAAAATTATTGATGGGTTACGCCCTGTCAAAAATTTGATGCTGCATTGAGCTATCTCATGTTCAATTTATTTAAATCCTCGTTGAAGAACAGCTTAATTTCTCTACTGCTGGTAATACTATTGTTAGGAATAAGTACAGCAGGGTGGACTCCTTCTAGTAGCGCCGCGCTACCTGCTGGAAATGCTATTACTGAAGGCAGCGCTTTATTACGGCACTCACTCCCGATTGATAATAAACAAGTGCGGCAACTACAAGCTTCTCTTGAAGACATTTCCAATCAACTGCGGGCAAATCGACGTTGGGGTGCTATTTCTAGCGATCTCAGTAAAGCATCGCGGATACTCGATAACCCCTCTAAACTTTTAGCAAGCGTCCCGGCAGAACGTCAACCTCAAGCTCAAGCTTTGATTGCTGAGTTGAAATCTGGCGTCAACGGCTTGAAAGAAGTTGCTGAAACCAAAGATAAAGAACAAGTTCGCCAACAAAGAACCAAACTACTGAATCTTGTAACTGAATTAGAACAGTTAATGGTCAAGGGATTCCCCTTTGAAGTGCCAGCCGAATACAGCGATTTGCCCCAACTCAAAGGTCGCGCCACTGTAGAAGTGACAACTAACAAAGGTCCCATCACCCTTGTTGCGGACGGTTACAGCGCCCCTGTCACTGCCGGCAATTTTGTTGATTTGGTGCAGCGGGGTTTTTATAACGGCTTAGAATTCACCCGCGCCGAAGAATCATACGTCTTGCAAACTGGAGATCCAGCTGGCAAAGAGGTAGGTTTTGTTGACCCAAAAACGGGTAAGTATCGTGCTATTCCGTTGGAAGTTCTGGCAGAAAAAGACAAAACGCCTACCTATGGCATAACTCTTGAAGATGCTGGTCGTTACACTGATATGCCAGTTCTGCCTTTCTCTGCCTTTGGTGCGATCGCACTGGCGCGTCCCGAACGTGACGTGAATGGTGGTTCTTCGCAAATTTTCTTCTTTCTGTTTGACCCTGAACTCACCCCTGCAGGACGTAACCTCTTGGATGGTCGCTACGCCGTTTTTGGCTATGTAACTGAGGGTCAAGAAGTTTTGCGTGAACTTAAAGCTGGTGACAAAATTGAATCCGCTAAAGTCATTCAAGGTGCAGAGAATTTGGTAGAACCGCAAGCAGCGTAGTTGATGTTGAATTAGGATATGAAACCCTGACGACTGAAGTCGCGGCTACACAAACAAAGTCCGCCTGCGCGGACTAATCTTGGAAGACCGAAATGTCGTTGGCTTCACCAAAAGAAACCGGGTTTTTTCGTGCAATTCGGTTCAGTTAAGGCTTTGATCCCCCCTAGCCCCCCTTAAAAAGGGAGGAAAAAGCCCCCCTTTTTAAGGGGAGCCAGCGCTGCAGGAGGGTTTCCCTCCGTAGGCGACTGGCGTGGGTTGGGGGGATCTTCAAGGAGTGACGCTTCTAACTGAACCGTATTGTTTTTTTGTGACAGTTTTGAGTGCTGAATCGGTGTTCTCAGATCAATCTCAATTTGATGATTCCCCTAAGCCTAGTAGCGGTTTTAACAAGTTGCGTTCTTCAATAGGCAGTTCTAGCAAAACTCGTCTATCGCCCTTCGTTAACCGATAGCGCACACCAGCATTAAGCAAGCGCAGGGTAATTTGGAATTCTGGACGACTTTCCACCAAATCTTGCCACACCTCTAGCCATATTTGTGCAGTTTTATCGCTAACCGTGTCCGATATTAAGGTGGGAATGCTGCGTGTAAGTCCCTGAAATAATGCTGAAATGGATTGGTATTTGTCGAAA
Source organism: uncultured Stigonema sp. (assembly GCA_964658145.1). Classification (GTDB taxonomy): domain Bacteria; phylum Cyanobacteriota; class Cyanobacteriia; order Cyanobacteriales; family Nostocaceae; genus Stigonema. The sequence goes on along the minus strand of CAZZYE010000245.1, from coordinate 4,259 downwards.
AGCTCAATCAGAGTTGTAATTTGAGTTTTCCACGCTAGTTCATCCTGAATACTTCTAAACAGGATGCGGAAAATTAACTCTGTGTCCTCTGGAGATGCTTCTTTCCCATCTTCAAGATTTTTGAGGGCATCTTCCAAAGTCATGATACCCTCTTCCCAACGGTTAAGCCCTATAAGGGAAATAGCACGGTTAACTAAAACATAATAATATTTTTCTCCTAGAGAGATAGCTTTCTCACAAGATACTAACGCTTCTTCATAGCGTTCGAGATTAATTAGTGTCCAGCTTCGCCTTCCTCAAGCCCATTTATAATTAGGGTCAATTTGGGGTCTAGCCGGGATACGTGCAAAATGGGACACGATGCAAAGTTTTGTTAAGATGCTTGGATCGTGTCCCATTTTTTGAGAATAGATTTGTCTTTGATAACCCGCAACTTGGGTTACTATCTTTGGCAACTTCGTATTAGACCAGTTCCAGCCATTTGCTTATTGTTTTTGCTACGAGTGCTTTTAGCTTTTCGTCATCCAAAGTTATGACGCCATCTGCATGTGCATGACGATATAAGCCTGAAAGACTCTCTATGCCGGGATAGCCTTCAATGATGACCAACACGTCTCTGTTAGGCTTTATTCCCTGAAAGATAAGATTTTTTTCGCCGAACTGCCCTATGATGTAGTCTTCTATAGATGTTAGGCTACTAGCTGCTAGCTCCTTCTTCCAATATGAGACATGATCCTCAATTCGTGTTTTGATTCCTAGTATTCCATAGTCATTTAGCCATTTTTCAACTGTTTTTGAAATTGGAACTTTCTTACCACGAAGCTCTTCTCTAATATATTCGCGGATAGCATCTACTGTCAGATCGTCAGGATAAAGCATACAGAAAATTACCTGCTGAAATTATGTTGGTATTACATTTAAAATACCCAGCTACTTCTATCAAATAACACTAAGTAGGTGGGCGCGAAAAAATCAAACTATGTCCGCTGCGAGCGAAACGAAGTGGAGCGAAGCAATTCGCTTGCGGTTTTTAATTACTTTACATTCTATTGCTGCAAGCATCTTAACAAAACTTTGCATCGTGTCCCATTTTGCACGTATCCCGGCTGTACCCCTATGTGATTGCTTCACTTCGCTTCACTTCGCTCCGTTCGCAATGACATAGTTATAAATTTTCCCGCCTACCTACTTAGGTGGACAAAAATATTTACCGTCATTGCGAACGAAGTGAAGCAATCCCAAACCCCTGCGATTGCTACCATGCGGGAAGCCCCCTCCAGGGTCTACATTCCGCTTCGCTTCATTCGCAATGACGTTGTGTAATTAATTCTGTCTAACTACTTAATAGAAGCGATCGCTTTTATGCAAGATTACCTGCTTGAAACACCTGTTCAACAGCGATCGCCAACTCTGGAAACGTCTGCGACACAATCTGCTGGCTATTGGTAAACACTGTCTCTTCATACAGCCCCTCCTCCAGCAACAAAACTGAAATCTTCGCGTCCATTGGGTCTACAATCCAATACTCACACACCTCCAACGCTGCATATTCGGAGCGTTTATGACGATAGTCCCGCTTCACTGACTCTGGACTAACTACCTCTACAATCAGTAATGGAGGCGACTGAAATACTGCTGACACATTCATCAGTTCCCTTGCTTGCTCTATTGTCACTACACACAAGTCAGTCAACCTGGATTTATTTCTACCTGTCCTTACCCCAGTTTCTCTGAAGCACAGCCACGGTAAGCTCAAGCGCTTAATTTCTGCATCAAGTACTTGCTCAAGCAATTTAGCAATGAGAAAATGTTGAATTTTTGGTGGGTTCATTAGTTCTAACTTGCCATCCACTAGTTCGTAATGAAAACCAGTGCCATCATCATAGGTTAAGTACTCATCAAAGGTGAGGTTAGTTGCTGGTGTGGTGACCATCTTAACTGACTCCTACACAGTATCTTGATCGTAACCTGTAAACTAAATCATCAGATAATTTTGCAATGCCCAAGAGGTTCTGTGCGAGTTGAAGATATTGGCGAACAAAAACTTTTACAAATTTTGCAGCGCTTCTGTCCCCCAGAAATTATTGGGGATGATGCTGCAGTACTTTTGACTGAACCCGATCAATCTTTGATCGTCACAACCGATGTGTTGGTTGATAGTGTGCATTTCAGTGATATCACCACTTCTCCACAAGATGTCGGTTGGCGTGCTGCTGCTGCTAATTTATCAGATATAGCGGCAATGGGTGCAACTCCCTTAGGAATTACTGTTGGGTTAGGACTTCCTGGAAATGTCCTTGTAAGTTGGGTGGAGCAGTTGTATGAGGGAATGACAGAATGTTTACAACAGTATAACACCCCGATTGTCGGCGGTGATATTGTGCGATCGCCAGTGATTACCCTAGCAATCACTGCTTTCGGTCAAGCATCCCAAGAGCGTACCATTCGCCGCCAGACAGCCAGGGTTGGAGATGCAATTGTGGTCACAGGCGTTCATGGAGCTTCAGCCGCCGGCTTACAATTGCTCCTCCATCCTGAATTAGGAGAAAACCTTAGTGACAGCGATGCAAGAACATTAATCTGCGCCCATCAACGCCCCCAACCCCGACTGGATGTCCTACCAATTCTCTGGGAAATTTTCCCGTACAGACGTTCCGGCGGAACGTCTCTTCCCCCCATTTCTGGAATGGACAGCAGTGATGGTTTAGCAGATGCTGTTGTGCAAATTTGCCGTCAGAGTGGGGTTGGTGCTGTCCTTGAAAATACTCAAATTTCTTTGCCAACCGCTTTTGACCACTGGCTAACAAAAGAACAGGCACTGGAATATGCTCTGTACGGTGGCGAAGACTTTGAATTAGTGTTGTGCTTGCCAAAAGAACCTGCATATGCATTAGTACAAAAGCTTGGCAAGGGCGCTGCTGTTGTGGGGACGATTATAGAAGGGTCAACAGTACTGTTACGCGATCAATATGGAAAAAATCCCGACAGAGTTTTGACACTGAGTCGGGGATTTCAACATTTTAGTTAGTTGTTAGTTGTTAGTTGTTGATTGCTAATTGCTA
>CAZZYE010000245.1:0-1187 GCA_964658145.1 uncultured Stigonema sp. | reverse complement strand
ATTAGCCATTAGCCATTAGCTACTAACTAATTTGTCCACTTCTCGGCTACTAGCTCTGCCAAATCGAGGACTCGTTGGCTATAGCCCCATTCGTTGTCATACCAAGCCATAACTTTCACCATGTCACCGCCCATGACTATTGTCAAGCTAGCATCAACAATGGAAGAGGCATCAGTACCTTGATAATCGGATGAGACAAGCTGTAGTTCGCTGTAGTCCAAAATGCCTTTCATTTCACCATTAGCGGCTTCTTTGAAGGCTTGGTTGACAGCTTCAGTAATGGTAGGCTTTTCGACTTGCACCACGAAATCTACCATAGAAACGTTTGGGGTAGGTACGCGCAAGGCTACACCATTGAGCTTACCTTTAAGAGCTGGTAGTACCAACGCTACTGCTTTTGCCGCACCAGTGGATGTAGGCACGATATTAATTGCAGCAGCACGAGCCCGTCGCAAATCCCGGTGAGAAGCGTCTAGCAAGCGCTGGTCACCGGTGTAGCTGTGGGTGGTGGTCATAGTGCCTTTGATGATGCCGAATTTCTCGTGCAACACTTTGGCAATGGGAGCTAAGCAGTTGGTAGTACAGCTGGCGTTACTGATGATGTGGTGTATGTTGTGGTCGTAGTCGTGATGATTCACGCCAATCACAAAAGTCCCATCTTCATTTTTGCCAGGGGCGGTAATCAGAACCTTTTTAGCACCAGCATTGACGTGCTTCATTGCCCCATCTTTGGAAGTAAAGACGCCAGTGGCTTCGATAATTAGGTCAATTTCCCAATCTTTCCAGGGCAAGTTTTCTGGGTTGCGATCGGATACACACTTAATGGTCTTACCGTTTACGGTAATTGAATTATCATCAGCAGAAATGTCAACGTCCTTTAACTTCCCTAGCATTGAGTCATACTTCAGCAGGTGAGCGTTGGTTCTAGGGTCTGATGTGTCATTGACAGCAACAAGATCGATATTGCTATTTTGTCTACCTAGCCAGCAGCGTGCAAAGTTACGCCCAATGCGCCCGAAACCGTTAATTGCAACTCTAATCACAGCGTCTTGCCCTCTGTATATCTATGCCTGAAGAAATGCTTGGATGACCCAGATCATACCGCAAAGGGCAGAGTATTTATGACTATCAAGAGTTAAATCTTAAAAAAATATATAGAACGTTATAAGAGTGGGGGGAGTGGGGTG
>CAZZYE010000244.1:0-9120 GCA_964658145.1 uncultured Stigonema sp. | reverse complement strand
TCACAAAACCCGACAAATCGCCCATGCCACAATTTTCCGGTTTCTGTTAATCCTTAACTGAACCGTATTGTATTATAAGTGTTCAACCGGACATTATATGACAAGTGTAGAGACGTTGCATCCGAAAGTTCTACATAGGTTGACGCTCTTGTAAATTACCTTAACTGAACTGTATTGCGTCCTAGGGCTGAAGCTTGCCGTTGCTTGCAAAATTTTGCGTAAATTCTAAGTTCAGTGTTTTCTCTGTTTACTTAATAAGTGACTAACTGATAAAACCATAAAGTAAGCAGGTAATCATCTTCAGAATTTGGCAACAGCAAATAAAATACAAGTGATTAAATAATGAATAGCTATCTAATTTTCTTGATAGGAGTATCATTAGAGCAAAAAAATTCTAATTTTATGCATAAATGGGTAGCTCCTACTTCAATAATATTCATAATATTTATTTTAGTAAACGACATTATTAGTAATATTCAATCACCAATAAATGAAGAAAAGAAAGATAACGAAACTAGTGTCATAACTGTACGTTCGCTCATTTTTAACCGCAAGATTTAATAAGCGCCTTACAGGGCTTGTAATCCAGGCGATGCAATAGATTCAGGCATTTTTATTCGCACGGACGCTTTTGGTCATTTTATTATTTATCGTATGCCTAAGCCTTAAATAAACGCCTCTGGAAGCATTCTATAAAGGTCACAAATTTTACTTGAAAATAACGATTCACGTAAAAATCCCCTTTTTCCTTTTATATTAAGGCTTTAATTCCCCTTTGGATCTCAAAATAAGCGAACGTACAGTCATAAAGAGCTATGTTAGAGGTTATAAAAATAAACGTGGACGTTATGTTAAAGGTTACTATCGGCGTATAAATAGGTGATGGATTTTTTTATTTTGAACCGCTGATGGACGCAGATGGACGCTGATAAAATTCATCAGTAATCTTTTTTTTGCGGTTGAAGTTGTTGAATTAGGTTGAGAATTTGTTGGTAAGACTGTGTATTTCCTTCTTGCTGATAGAGGTTGGCGGATTTCTCAAAATCCCTGATCGCTTTTTGAGTATCTCCTAAATTCTTGTGGATATCAGCCCGAACGATATAAGCTGAAGCCCAATACGGTTGTCGCTGCAAAGCTTGGTTCAAATCTGACAGCGCTTTTTGAAAGTCTCCCAACACATAACGGCTACGACCCCGATTATACCAATCTTCAGCAAAGCTAGGGTCTAGAGCAATTGCCCGATCGTAATCCGTAATTGCTTTTTGATAATCTTCAAGGGCGTAGTGAGCATTACCGCGATCGCTATAAACTGCTACAGAGTTAGGATTAATCCGCAAAGCTTGAGTGTAATCTGCAATAGCGCCTTGATAGTCTTTTAAAGCATAGCGGGTAGAACCTCGGTTATAATAAGCTTCCATAAAATTGGGATTTAGCTCTAACGCTTGGTTGTAATCCGCAATCGCGCCTTGTTCGTCTCCTAAACAGCGACGGGCATTACCCCGATTGCAGTACGCTTGAGAAAAGTTAGGATCTCTCTGTAGTGCCTGATTATGATCTACAATTGCTCCGGGGAAGTCTTTGAGAGCATGACGAACAATAGCTCGACCATAGTAGGCTTCGGCTAAATTGGAGTTAATCTCTAATGCGCGATCGTAATCTGTAATTGCTCCTTGATAGTCTCCCAGACTGCGACGATCAGTACCGCGATCGCAATACCCTTGAGCAAAATGAGGATGAAGTTGCAGTAATTGATTACAATCTGCAATTGCTCCTTGATAATCTCCCAGCTGACGACGAGCATTAGCCCGAAAGCCGTAGACTAAAGCCAAATACGGATTAAGCTGCAATGCTTGGTTATAATCTGCGATCGCCGCTTGGTAGTCTTCTAAATCAGCACGGACACAACCCCGCTGGTAGTATGCTTGCTCATCATCAGGATTAAGTTGTATTGCTTGGTTATAGTCCGCAATCGCTTCCTGATAGTCTTTAAGGTGAGAACTGACAAGACCTCGGTTGTAGTAGGCTATTGCAAAATTGGGGTTAATCTCAATAGCCTGGTTGTAATCTACTATCGCTGCTTGATAATCTCCAAGAGCATAGTGGGCATTACCTCGGTTATGGTAAGCCTCGATCAAGTTAGGATCTAGCTGTAATGCCTGATTATGATCGGCGATCGCTCCCTCCGGGTTTCCTAAGATTTGGCGAATATTACCTCGATTGCTGTAGACTTCTACTAAATTGGGATTCAACTGCAAGGCTTGGTTTAAATCTTCAATCGCTCCTTGATGATCCCCTTGATCACAACGAGCAAGACCTCGATTATGGTAGGCATTGGCGAGAGTAAAATTGATATAAGTAGCTAACTGCGGATTAATCTCGATTGCTTGCTGATAATCTACAATAGCTCTATGAAAATCTCTATACGCAAAGTAGGCACTACCCCGGCTCTGGTAAGATTCCGCAAGGTTGGGATCAATTTGTAATGCTTGATTGTGATCCACAATTGCTCCTTGATAATCTTCTTCATAGTAACGAGCATTAGCTCGATTGCAGTAGGCTTCGGCAAGATGAGGATTAATTCGTATTGCCTGATTAAAGTCTTCAATCGCGGCTCGATAATCTTTCAGTTCATTGCTTAGAATACTACCTCGGTTATAGTAGGCTTCGGCACAGTTAGGATCTAGCTTGAGTGCTTGAGTGTAATCTTCAATCGCTCCGAGAAAGTCTCCTTGCAAATTTTTGTTTAATCCCTGGTTAAAAAATTCTTCAGCATTCATCTAATTTGTTTAACTTTAAGGGTTTGTAGTTATCAAGTATTTTGGCTGTTCCCAGGATGACAATTTTCTGTCTTCGTCACTTTCCCGCCATGAAAGTCTATTATTGAGCGATCGCGTTTTCACTTTCTGTCAAGGTGTTCGCACCTCTAGCTATCATTCAGACCTTGTATTCCGTTCTATACGACTTAAAAGGTCAATGATTGCTATCAATGTCGCTATAAAAATATATACAATCATACACCCAAACACCACAGGAATTAAAGACCCTAACAATGCTATACTAAAGAATCCAACACCTATAGCACCTAAAGTCAGACCAAACATTGAACATACTACAATTAAATAAACGACTACAAGGAAATAGCCGATAAACTGAAGTATTTTTAGAGTAGTAATTAATCGAGTGTAAAGTCTATTTTGATTAGAATTGCTGGGTGGAAGGTTAGTGTTCATAAACGCCCCACATTTAGTAAAGTAGTCTCTGTAGATAAAAGTATTTAATAATTAAAAAAAAAGCAGGAAGAGTGTTCCTTAAAGAGAACACTCTCGTATCGGTTCAGGGTTGAAGCTGAGTGCTAATTACGCCCCAACAGATTCCTTAGCGGCGTACATCACTTCCAAGGTGATGACATTCATGTTGCGATCCCGAGCGAATTTCTCGGTGTTGCGCTTCACTTTACCGCGCACAAATCCAGGAATCTTGTTCAATTCTGCTTGAGCTTCCTTATTCCAACCGAGGTCAGAATCAGCAGAAATACCTTTAGTAATCACTTCCTTGGTATCGTGTCCGCCGAAGATTTCTAGCAGGTGGTCTTCCATTCCCAAAGTGAAGGAATTGTAGACCAAATCTGTAATTTGGTTAGTACCTTCGTAACCCATGAATGGCTTGTAACCAATTGGGAAGTTCTGGATATGGATGGGTGCAGCAATGACACCGCAAGGGATATCTAGACGCTTACCGACGTGGCGTTCCATTTGAGTACCGAAGATCGCAGAAGGTTCAACCCGTGCGATCGCATCGCCAATCTGACCATGATCTTCTGTGATCAGCACTTCATCGCAGTATTCGCTGACTTGTTCGCGGAACCAATCAGCATCGTACTTGCAGTAGGTTCCAGCCCAAACAACGTGAATGCCCATTTCCCGTGCCAGAATCTTGGTCATAGCCGCAGCATGGGTGTTGTCGCCAAACACCACAGCTTTCTTGCCGGTCAAGTTCTGACAGTCAATGGAACGGGAAAACCATGCAGCCTGAGATACATGCAGTGTTTGCTCTTTGATGAACTCTTCGTAATCAACATTAGCGCCTTGAGCGTTAATTACTTGCTGAATTTTACGTATGCAACGAGCAGTTTCTACTACTCCCATTGGGGTAATATCTACGTAGGGAGTCCCGAATTCTTGTTCTAGGTAACGAGCAGCCATTAAGCCGAGTTCTCGGTATGGCACGAGGTTAAACCAAGCGCGGGGCAGATTCTTCAACTCGTGAACGGAACCGCCTTCTGGGACGACGACATTGACTGCAATGCCTAAATCAGCCATCAGCCGCTTCAGTTCTGTGCAGTCGTGCTGGTTGTGGAAGCCAAGGGTGGAAGTACCAATGATATTGACCGAGGGGGAATCGGTTTTGCTTTCTGGAAGGTTGCCCTTCTTGCGAGCTTTCTCAATATAGTATTGGACGATTTGATCCAGGGTGCGATCGGCAGCTTGCAGCTCGTTGAAGCGGTAGTGGTTCACGTCCGCTAGCATTACGTCACACTTTGCTTCCAGCTGCGCCCGTTCCACAAAATTATGCAGGTCTTCTTGCAAAATGCTAGAGGTGCAGGTGGGAGTTAACACAATTAGGTCCGGGTGTTCCTCGGTGTCTTTGCGGGTGATGTTGTCCACCACTTTTTCCTGAGAGCCGCGTGCCAAAACGTTGCGGTCAACGACGCTTGTTGTCACTGGAGTGAAGTTCCTTTCCCGCTCAAGCATAGAGCGCATGACGTTGAAGTAGTCATCGCCCAGTGGCGCGTGCATAATCGCATGAACATTTTTAAAGGAACTGGCGATCCGCAAAGTGCCAATGTGAGCCGGACCTGCATACATCCAGTAAGCCAATTTCATAAGTGTGTTCTCCCTGTTAATGAAACGAACTATATCCGATAATAGGTGGACTGTAAGTACTTAATTATTAAATCGTTTCTGATTGTGCAACATTTAAGCTAACTAAAGCGATTAACCCTAATTAACTCTAGCTTCAGGTCAAGCAGGACGAATCCAGCAGGGTAATAATGTTACCCGTCACCGTAAAGGCAGTTGCCTGCAAAGCGCGTAACATAATGTTCCGCGCGCCATTTATATCTCGAAGGGTTTTCATTCCACACGATGGACAGTGATGAACTTTGTTCCCACCGAGTTTTTCATGAATGTGACCACAAGCGCCACATGTTTTTGAGGTATAAGATTCATTGCACAGCACAACAATCACACCTTTACGTACAGATGCCTGCTTGAGATGTTGCTCAAACTTGTAATGAGAAAGTGTCAACATCTGGCGTACAGATTTACTGTTGATTTTCCGTTTCTTACCCTTACCGTTAATCCGAATCACCATCTGACTCGAATCAAAAGTAGGAAGAAAAATAACTTTGTAACTGTTTACTAAAATTGCAACAGCTTTGTTGTGTAAATCCTTAATTAGGTTTTGAATCCGAGTCCTCATCTTAGCAGCAGCCTTTCTCATTTTGAATCGCTGCCGGCATGGAACCGAGCTAGAACGACTTAGCAAATCATCTAGGTGCAGGCATAATCTTTGGATTCGCCCGATGTCTCTCCTACCAATTTCTAAGACGTTCTCTCCATCGTAGCCAGTCAAAAAAGTGCGGTTTCCTGGATCTAAAGCAATAACTCGATTAGAGCTAGTGACAGTTCCTTCTACTAGTTGAGGGAAACAAGCAAACCATTCACCGCGCTTATAAACTAGCTCAGTCCCGTATTCACATTCTTGGGGAATAGGTTGCTTGTACGTAAATGACATGCCACTTGTTAGCCTTCCATACCAAGTACCGCGCTTGAAATCAAGCGCTTTAAACTGAATAGCTTGTGAGGTGGCGCGACAGCTTTTGAAAGACGCTTCTCCAGCATTCTTTTTAGCTTGACGATAAGCATCAACAGCATCCGCGCAAGCTTCTTGCCGTTGGTGTCCTGGGAGCGTTAAAACCCAATCGGGAACGTTTTCTAATGCTTGAAGTATTTTATCCATTCTGTATGCATTAATGGATTCTATCCCTTCAAAGCAACGTAGCAAGGCGATAGTTTCGTTGTAATAATAGCGATAAGCCGACAACCAACGTTTCCAAACTGAATGTAATTCCTTGTCAGGATATACCCTGATTTTCAGCACACTGTTTGGCGGCTTCTTGGTCGAGTTCTTCTTGCTCTTGGAATGTCGGGAATGCTTTTTGTAACTCAAGTTTTGCTTTATTGGCATATTTTCTAAGCCCGTAAAGCCTGCTACTGAAGCAGTGGATGACTTCGTGCATATCTTGAACGAGTTCGGCTTCAGGACTGAGTTTACTGTCATTGAGAACCACGAGTTTGCACTCATTTTGTTCGCATAGCCACTTAACCAATTCAAATCCGAATCGAACGAGTCGGTCAGGGTGGGCAACCACAAGCAATTTGATATCGTTTCGGTTAATTCGTTCCAGTATGGCGATGAACTTGCGCCGCCTAAAATTGAGTCCGCTCCCAACTTCTGAAATAACTTCTCCCTCTGGGTATCTTGACTTAAGGAATTCAACCTGTCGCTCAAGATCGTCTCGTTGGGAATGAGTCGAGACTCGTGCGTAGAGAACAGTGACAATTGCCCTGGTGACTCCCGCCGCGAGTTCGACTTCTTCGAGGAGATAGCGGCGTTGACCTCCTGGTGTCCGAATAGCTTTAATTTTTCCCTCACCTTCCCAGCGTCTAAGGCTGGAGACGTGACATCCGAGGATGGTGGCGGCTTCTTTCGGCGTGACATGACGCATAAACACCTATGTTTTTATAACTTCAGTATAGATGTTTAAGCGTTTTAGTGATTTTAAGGTTTGTTAATTGAGTTGTTAAGGGTTGATGTTTTTTAGCAAAGATTTAACTACTTATTAATGCGTCTCAAAACTTGTAGCCCTTAATTCGTGGAGACTGTGGCGAGTTTACATTTCTTCTCAAGGGTACAAGCTCTTGACTTATTGTTACAATTAGTTACAGAGGTTGCCTCTCCTGCTCTGAGTATTGCTTTTCGTAAACTACCTGACCATAGTCCAGTTTTATTATCCGGTCTGCTAGATGAAAATAGCGGTCATCGTGGCTAATTGCCAGTACAGTTTTGCCCTTATCCTTCAGTTTTGGTAACAACTGGGTGTAAAAGACTTCCTTGAAGACTGGGTCTTGGTCGGCTGCCCACTCATCAAAGAGATAAATTGGTCGGTCTTCCAAGTATGCTGCTAGTAAAGCCAGTCGTTTACGCTGTCCTTGGGAAAGAGCAGTGGTGGAAAGTTTGCCATTTTCCACTTTGACCTTATGGTCTAGCTGGAGTAGTTTCAGGTACTCTTGAGCTTGAGTGTCTAGGTCTGTATTTTCTAACCCTGTAAGATCGTCAAACAAATAGAAGTCAGAAAACACCACTGAAAAATGCTGGCGATACCACTCTCGATTCTGTTCGTCAATGAGCTGGTCGTCTAACCAAATTTCTCCAGCTTCAGGAATGTAAAGTCCTGTAATCAGTTTGGCTAAAGTAGATTTACCGCTACCATTCCCACCAACGATGAACACCAGTTCTTGCGGATAAAACTTCAGGTCTACTGGACCCAGGATAAAGTTGCTGTCTTCTTGCTCTTGAGTGTAAGTATGGGCAACTCCCTTAAGTTCTAAGCGACGCCAAGAAAACTTAAAGTCAAGCGGAACTGTTGAGACTTCCGCTCGATCAGCTAAAGATAAACCCAGGGACTCGATATGACGCAAGGCAACGCCGGCTCTGATGAAACGGGGAAGGTTGTTGACGATATTGTCCATCGGCAACATCAAGTAGGTGAAGGTCAAGATGTAGCCAGAAAGAGTTTGGGGACTAATGGTGATGAGATTGGGAAGCGCGAACAGTACAAAACCAATAGCGAAAAAAAGCAGCAGTCTCCCCCAGCTAGTACTTGCTGCAAACAGGGTCAGACCGCGAACGTTGTGACGCCGTAAGGTGGCTGCTGTTTCACCGAGGTCTTGAGTCAGGAAGACTTGACGCCGTCCGTAGTGCAGCTTGAGTTCCTTGACTCCTTCAGTGATGGTGCGAAAATGCTTAAACAGCAGATCCTGATCCTCACGGGCAAGGGTGAGAAATTTTTGTCCTTTTTTTAACAGCCACTGGTTAGTGGCGACCGCCACCAATATCAGGCAAAAAACCATCAGCAATACTGTCCAGGAAAGCCAGGTTATATAGAGTAGGCAACCTGCAACGATCGCAATATCAATACAGAGGAAAGGAATATCATGAACAGCATTGGCTATTGACTGTACGTCGTCGGTGAGGGTTGCTAATAGTCGGGGATTCCCTAGCTGTTCCAGATGCCTCAACTCAGAAGCGAGAATCTGGTGACTCAAGCGCATCTGTAGTTGGAAGACTGCATTCTGGGATAAGCGAACCAACATCACCTGTGAAATGATACTGGTAATAAGTGCAACTAAGGCAAGCCCCACAAAACCCCAAGCTAGGGATGTGAGGCGTGAAGTGGCACTGCTACTCGTGGCACTGCTGATCAGGGCAATCAGGCTAGCGCTACTACCGCCACTTAACAATCCGGCAACAGCTGCTAGAGCCATCATCCCCCAAGAAGAACGCAAAAGAAAGTAAATTAGATTCATATTGGTTAATTACAAGCCAATTTAGTTCGCGCTCCTAGGGGAAAAGTAAATCAGATACATATCTGAATGATTGCAAGTTAATTTAGTTTTGTTCCCGCTTTTAGGACAGAGGGAATATCATACCCTTAAGAATATCTGCTGATGATATCATCTAGAGGCAGAGGATTTATCTGCCAATGGTCACGCCCTTCTTGGTAGCCGCAAACGAAAATACCCCAATCACTCGATTGGGGTAACGTAACTGAAAACAAGTTTTTTACAGCACCATTATCGGGTAGACCACAATATAACCGTAGGGGCGGGGAAACCCCGCCCTTACAATGTGGTGAATTCAATTGAAAACTGCTGTAAACATTCTTCACATAATGTTCTCCGAATGCACGTATCCCAATACGTTTCGGATAAGACTTGATCCCCCCTAACCCCCCTTAAAAAGGGGGGAATGTAGCCCCCCTTTTTAAGGGGGGTT
>CAZZYE010000243.1:0-9130 GCA_964658145.1 uncultured Stigonema sp. | reverse complement strand
TAAAATCCGTTCTGTCGGTGGAGACAGTTACCCGGAACAGTTTCACTTTTTTCGCACCTGGGAACTTCTTTATTTTAACTATTTTACCTGATTTTAACTCCGGCTCATCCCAAGATAATAATTCAATTCTTTTATAATCTTTTTTATCTTTTGTATCATCAACAAGTCGATTACGTTTAAGAGGACAATAATAATATTTACCTAAATCATCAATATATAACATTAGTTTATTTGTTGCATACCAACTATCCATCAACACCGCAGACAAGCGATCGGAAAATAACGCCTAGAGAATTACGAGTAAAAAAAATGACATTGCTGGTCAGGTGAAAAGTCCCTGAAAAGAAAAAGCGGTCAGCCATGTTGAACTGACCGCAAATTGGTCGATGCTGATAAAAGAAAAAAAGTACCAGCTTGACCATGACATTTGATAAGCTTAAAAAATTCCGCACATCGGCGTACACCATTCTGGGCAATGCCAAAGATGCTTTGTTTGACCTGATGGATGCAGTGTTAGCTACACGCAGTGTTTGTTCTTTTGTCGAACTATCAGTATCTCCAGTATTCCGACGGCAGTGGTCTAGTATATACGAAGCTCTAGAAGACAGTAATCCACCCCGAGAAGAATTGATGCGGCTGTATATTAAACAACTTCCTCAAATGGAGGAACAAATCGTATTAGCAGGAGATCATACAGCTTGGCCGAGGCTTGAAGCTCCGACACTTAAAGAGCGCACTTATGAGCATCAAGCTCAACCTTTGTCCGGGGCAAAACCTGTAACAATTGGACAAGGCTACAGTACAATAGCTTGGATTCCTGAAGCCGAGGGTAGTTGGGCATTGCCCCTATTACACGAGCGGATCACTAGTTTTACCAATCCCATCGAAAAAGCTGCATCCCAACTCAAACAAGTCTGTCAGAATCTGCCAAAACGCCCATTATCATTGTGGGATGCCGAATATGGCTGTGCCTCGTTTGTAAACCAAACGGCAGACATTGCGGCAGATAAACTAATGCGCTCACGTTCCAATCGGGTTCTTTATGGTGCGCCGCCACCTTACACAGGCATCGGTCGTCCCCGTATTCATGGGAATAAGTTCAAGCTCAATGACCCAACAACATGGTGGAACCCCAATCAAATATTAGAGGTCAACGAAGAAAAATTGGGGCGGTGTCAGGTGCGTTTATGGCATCATCTCCACTTTCAAAAGTCTTCCAAGCATCCCATGCATCTAATACTTGTTGAGCGCCAATCTTCGCAAGCGAATGGAATCACGAAAAGACCTTTATGGCTTGTTTGGCTTGGGGAAGGAATACCCCAGCTTCATCAAATCTGGCATCAATATTTGCGTCGTTTTGCTGTTGACCATTGGTATCGATTCGCTAAACAACGCTTACACTGGACACTACCAAAGTTACTGGAGTTTAGACTAACGCATGACAAAATGACCCAGCAGCACTGAGTTTACAAGTTACACATCTCAAAAAGCGAAAAACTCAAAGGTCAAGCCGACTTGGATTGTTCTTTTTTCCGCTTAGTAGTACCTTTTTTGACTGTCGGATAACGAATTCTACGCAGACGGGCTTTTCCAGGAGGCCAGCCTGGAGACTTTCCGCTCTTGTTTGGGTGGAACAGACGGTGTACCAATCATCGGCAAAACTCCACCCATTGCACTTTCTGGCAAAATTTGCACTTCAAGAAAGCTGCTACACGCCCGATGTTTCTCATGAGGGTTGAACGTCTTGATGTTCAAGGCAACTTGAGAGTGTCTAAACCTTTGTGGCTAGCTATGCTTTTAACAAGTCTTTTATTAACTCAGCACTGCTGGGTCGTTTTGCACTGCTTAGTCTAAACTCCAGTACAAGCATTCCCCATTTAAATCGATATTATTTGAGTTATCTGGTTTATACTGTGAACGGTGTTTTGCAATCAATATTCTTATTTCGTTCCTAATATCACGCCACAACGTAAAATTGGCATGAATTTGCTCCTCAAAATCATCCCCAATAAGATAAGCGTTACGTTTACTATCAAATGCAACTCTCAAGTCATCTGTTTTTACAAATGGCTTAAGTTCTTCTATAAGATTGACAAATGTGTTAAAGTCCAATCTCAGGAATGCGATTGCCTCCTCCTAACCCCACAGCCCTGTGCAAATTTGCGTCCATCACTTATACCACATAAAAGGACTAATATTACAATTTGTCGTCACTATTTTCACAAAATGTCGTCAACGACATAA
Organism: uncultured Stigonema sp.; assembly: GCA_964658145.1. Lineage (GTDB taxonomy): Bacteria > Cyanobacteriota > Cyanobacteriia > Cyanobacteriales > Nostocaceae > Stigonema. The sequence continues at coordinate 6,886 of CAZZYE010000243.1, read as the reverse complement.
TTTTGGTATAGTGCAATACATATGGCGACATTCGGCGACAACTGGGCGACATTGTTTTGTGTACGGTGATACATATGACCACATTCGGCCGCAGCTTCCGAACACTACTCCTAATTGTTACGTCTGTGCTTGATCCAGTTGATAATTGCTGACTTCCCAACTTCCATAAATCTTCGCTCATTTGCGTCTACTGCATGAACTAAAGCATCGATCAATACAAATTGAATTCCTTCGGATAGACCAGATTCCTCATATGCTTTCTGCGCTCCTCTAAATACTGCTGCCCTATAAACTGCTGGCATCGCTGTTGCTGGCACCATAAGGTCACATTCTTCACCATTGTATTCTTCTTCCAAAGGGAAAAACTCGATTCCAGCCTTTGTGATAGGTGTAATACAAACGCGAATAGCAGCAATCCCACCACAATTCGACTGTGTTCCTGCTCTTGCCACAATCGTTCCGTCTTCTTCTAATTCAAAGCGCGGCGTTGCTCCGAAATTCATAACTGATTAAACCATGTTGCCAATGCTAAAAGCTCCAACCTATGTGGCTAGAATGCAGCCCAACAATTATTATACTGAATCTTTCCGCATAAGAGCACTTAGAAGCTTTATTAACCCCAGCAGTTTTTGCTCAACAAAAATATTATAAGCAGTTAGGATGTCGAGACAGGATTCTTAATTTATCGTTAATGGTGGCAGCAGTTTTAACCTTAAAGAAAATCAAGATTTAGGAGTAGTCAAAGCTTTGCGAAAGCCAGTCTCTAAGCTAGATTTGTCACCTTTTCCCGCACCCTCTTGACAAATATGCAATTACCTTAACCTCTCACAGATGGTGTGGGGGAGCGATCGCACGCCAAGCTTCCGACACGATCCCGGTTGTCCTGCTTTTTGATGGTACTATAGATTGCGGTCCGCTACAGGTAACGAGAAATCAAGCCGAGTGGGGTCATCTTGCAGGAAAAAACACATATCTCGGCTCAATGCCTTATATACTTCTTTTTTTGAGGACTGGAGTTAAATGCTCCCGAGCGTTAATAAGTCGAGAACGAGCAAGATCAAAAGCTGACTCCACATCTTTACCACCTGCAAGAAACTCATAAAATGCGGCGGCAAAATCAATCGCTGTTCTATCTTCAATCTCCCGATTTATGCTAATCACATAATTAATATGTTGGCTAATTGCCTCTACAAGCACTTGTGAGAAACAAGCGTTGAGTACCACGCACTCTACCCCGTTGGTATAAAATGCCTCAACAAGTGCGTCTGTGTTCACAATCGCTGGCTGTCCCACGTTATCTTCAAAGTAAATTCCATCCTCATTATTACCATGCCCGGATATGTGAACAATTTGGGGCTGATAATCCGAAATGGATCGCAAGACATCCCGCTCACGCACTGCCCATTTCTGGACTAGATTAAATTGCTCCCGGTTGTATGTTCGATGAAATGCTTCATTGATAAGGCGTAACTCTTCATCCAGTCGTAGCCTTGGAGTGCTGGCAGGATTTGCTAGCAGAATTAAAATTGTTTTGACCGAAGCGTTGTTACTCATGAGTGAAGAATGAATATAGTAAAGCGATGTTTATGTTGACTAATGACTTCGTTATTTATCGTAGGCGTATTGTGCCGCTTCACATGGTCGGGATTACGCTTTGTTGTTTTAGACATCGTGGTGAGTCAAAAAAAGTCATCACTTAGTTTGACATCTTTATGCGACTTAACAATAACCGATTTATCCTGAAATCCTTCTATTTAAGATTGGCGTAGGCGTAGCCCGCCGAAGGCATCGCCCTACCAAATTGGATTTTTTTATCACTATTGATAATGATAATGAAATGAAAAGGAGGAAGAGCCGAGCGTTGCTCGGCTCTTCCTCCACCTCTAAACGATGATCATTATTATCACATTTTTGTCTTTCCTTAGAGGTATTGACAAACTGCATAAAACCTTAACCTATCACAGATGAGCTATCCCACACTTTGCTGATGCACCACCGTTAAATTAAGGCGTAAGCGCCACGGACAGATTGACGCTTACACCCAACAAATTTGGGCGTCGGCCCCTTAAGTTGACACCAATGAACTCCGTGTCGAACCAATGTGCTTGCTCAGGGGCGCCATCTGTGGGCGATCCACACCACCAATCGGTTCCAGTGAGTTGTTGTTCTCACCCCACCATGGTCCGGCTGCCCAGTAGGTCCAGCCCAGCCAGACATCAGCATTGCTGTCGATGTAGCTTAGCATGTTGTCGAGGGCTCTATAACAGGTATCATTGCGTCCGCCGGAGAACTCGCCCAAGAAGCCGCGCTTACCGTTGTGTCTGAGCCATGCGGTGAAATCAACGAGCTTCTCTGCACCAATTGTCTCGCTAATACACTGCTCGGTTGTACCTGAAAAGCCGTTGTCCATGTACTGGTGAACCTCAAAAACATAGTTGTTGCCTGGATCGGTGATACTAAGCATCACCGTAGCGTTGGGTGTGCCATACCATGACTCGTTCCAGCTATGTGCGCCAGTCCAAGCGTTGCCAGGGACAAAGATCAGGTTAGTGGCCCCAGTGTTGCGGATAGCTTGGATTGCGGTGTTGGCATCGTCACGCCAGATCTCGGTCGGCATATCACGTGGCTCATTCATTAAACCAAAGATAACTCGACTATTGCTCTTGTAAAGGCTTGCCAGTTTGCTCCAAAAGTCAGCAAAAGCGCTCACATGCACATCCTGACCGATGACGCTACCGTAGTAACGAGCGTAGTTGTGCGGATCGAGCAGTACCATTGCTCCCTTATTAGTGGCATAGCTCACAAAGTCGTTTATGCGTGCAACTTCATCTGCATCAAACTTGTCTAACTGTTGGTGTTGCAATCGCTCCCAGCGGAACGGCAGACGAAAGATGTTCATGCCCTTGCCCATGAAATAATCGACCTCGGCATTGGTAGGGTACGTGTAATCGACGTTGTAAGTACCGGGTAGGGAGTTGTCGCCAAATTCAGCACCAGCAAGGTTGACGCCAGTGTATGCGACAGAGAATTGACTCATATTGTACTCCTAGTAAAGATTTAGACTTTTGAGTTAACAATGCTTGTCGGACTAGCCCTTTCAAGGTGGCTAAAATTTTTGTCCAAAAATTTCTCCTTTCTCTGTGTTCTCTGCGCCTCTGTGGTTAAATAAATTACTTTTTAACCGCAGAGAAACAGAGAACACAGAAAGAAAAGTAGAGGGAGGACCGCCAGAACGAAGATTTTATGAATCACCTTGAAAGGGCTGCTTGTCGGACTTATGCGTTGACAAAAATCTGATTATGTGAATCAGACTTATTTGCTTTCCTTTAATTAAGTGCAAGCAAAATCAACTTATGCACGAGCGGAAATTGGCACGCTTATCGTTGGTCACACAATAGTTGATTTGTAAAGTGCGTAAATCCTAGCTTGTTGAATAACAATGCATTGTGAACCTCTATTTGTCTCTCAACCGGCACTTTCTACCCAGTAATTGCTTCTCTCTTAGCAAAGAGAATTCAATATACTGTGAGCCTTGGATGCTCATGCTTGAAACTGTAATCCTTTATTTACAAGAGTTTCAAGTAATACTCAAAAAGTTCGATTTAAACGCGAATCCTCTCAGCGATGATGTCCCGCTAGAGGGAACGTTCACGTTCACAGGACTTCGTGTCAAACCTGGACAATAAACTATCTGAAGTCACCCCAACGCTAACAGCAATGGGGTTATGGGAATGATGGGGCGACGGCTGGCGTAAGCTCCTCCATTAGCCGCTGAATCCCCTCTAGCATTCGTTGCAAGTCTAAGGTTATGTCTTTGCAAATGTTTTATAGCATAACCCTGGCGATCGCGCTGACTCCTCTCTGTAATACTTCGTGTGACGAAGTGAAATACGCCATCTGACCGAACCCGGTAATTTGGTGAAGGTTAATCGTTCTTAAAACTGAAAACCCCTCCAATCTCAAACCAGGAGGGGTCTGGGGTGTTGGGTGGCCTGGGTGTTGGGTAGTTGATCCGCTGGGATCGTGGTCGAGATACCAGTGCTTTACTCTGGCGAGCTAGTGACAGACAGGGTGTATCAAAATAATCCGACTTAACGCAGTCGGCGCGAGCTTTCCCCTGGATGAACCCCGCCCCTAACTTCCACAAGTTTCCAACTAATCCGATTTAACCCAATCGGTAGGGGCCGTTGGAGCCGAGCAAATAAGCGACATCAAAGTGTTTCCAACTAATCCGATTTAACCCAATCGGTAGGGGCTTAGAAACAGGAGGAACAGAATTCCTTTTTCGTTTCCAACTAATCCGATTTAACCCAATCGGTAGGGAGTTCGCCTGACAGCCTTTAGTCCGTAAGGATTCTAGGCGCTAAATCGACACCACTCATTATACCATCACTCTGACTCGATAAAAACACACCAAGCAGCATACCTCAAACCCACATTCCGCAAGCTATCGACACCACCCAACGAAAAAGATAGGGTTTCAGCGATTCCTTGAGTGGTATCGACAAAAGCGCTGAAAATCTGACCCAAGTTCCCTGAAAGCTAGATAACATAATACTTTGGCGGAGGTTGGGGAGATTCACCACCCGCTTTAACCCCTAGAAAATAAATCAAACGAGGAATTCTAATTATTGTGCAGATTCACCAACCTATGTTTTTGTCAAGACTAATTTAGATGCGTTTGCCCTGCTAGGCGTCACGGTGCCAAAACGGGAAAATTGTACGCTAAGGCTGAAAGGTGCTTTAAGTTAGGTTTGTAGGAAACACATTGAGTCGCCATACTTAATTAACAGTAGTATCAAAAATTCAATCCTTAGGTCAGGAGATTGACCGACTTTCAATTATCTATTACCGATGCACTCAGAGTTTCTCAACTTTTCCCGTTTTGGCACGGTGACGCCAACTATGTTTCAAGTCCTAGCAGTTTTTTAACGATGCCTATTCCTTGTCTAACCGCCTTGATGGTTACTAGACCGTGAACACTTTTGCAATGTGAAGAACGCGGGGGCAATTACCCGCTCGGTCGTTGGCTCACTGTACGCATTAGGGGTTTTCAACACCGATCACACTTCAGCTTGTTGGCAGCGATCGCCTTGCTGTCTCTGATTTTACCACGGGGCTGGGGGACGATCGCACTCCTTGGGGTCGGGGTGAAAATTCCGCCTCAAAAGCGCATCTGACAGGAAATCTGGCTAAAGCTCCCATGAGTTCACTTGGCATCTATGCTACGCGCGTGTGTTACCTGGGAGCGTCCATGGCGTAAGCGCTCCCTCTGGTGAGCAAGTGCTGGTTAGTCCATGCGATCGCATCACTTTGTTTCGTTTGGCATAACAAGCGATCGCCACACCACTGCACCGACGACCCCGACCGTTCCGACCGCAACTGACTTCCACAACTGCCCGACGGCTACCAGTGGCATCATTCGTGCAGCCAGCAGGAGAATAGCTCCCAGAACCTAATATTATAAAGTTATGTAACAAATAAAAGAAGTTTACGTAAAAAGAAACCACAAAAGCTGAGTAAAGGTAGGCTACTTTTGCTTTAAGAAGAGGAAAAATATGCAATCCTACCTGACTAAAATAGGTCGTATAGCAGTCATCAGCACAGCCACGGCTTCTCTGTTGCTCGTTAGTACAATTCCAGTTTTTGGTCAAGTTGAGACAGCACCAAAAAAACGAAACCAATTCTGGGGTTTTTCAAAACATCCTTTATAGCATGCTGATATCAAAGCTGATATCAGCTTAAAAGCCTTTAAAAAGCTAGGATTTACGCACAAGACAAATATGCAGCTATCTGAATCGAGGCGCAGTGCAGTTGTGTAGGTGATACACGCGGTTTCTGTAGTCCTGTCGTTTAGTCTGTGGGTGATCGTGAAGCGCATTCTTTGCGATCTTTATCCCACTCGTGCATGAGTTAATTTTGCTTACACCTAATTAAGAATACACAGAGAAAGCAAACTAACTTATCTAACATGACGCCATCTGGTAGTGATTATACACAATCAGATGTTTGTCAATGCGTAAGTTCTAATGTGTTCAACAGGCATTGTTAACTTCAGTAACTTTTGCAGTCAATCAACCAATTTTATTAAATAGGTAAAAATCATGCTTCTTTCAACTTTTGAACTTCTCCTCAAGCCACAATTTCCTACGGATGCTCCTGTTTCTGCAGATGTTGCAAAACTTAGTCGTACAGTGATTCAAGGCTATTTCTTGACTATTGCTAATGTCAACTCCTTTGATGTCACAGTATCTATCGTATTTACATTGAGATTTCCCAATGACACACGCCCCGAAACACCTACATCTTTTAAAGATATCATTGATGCCATTGACATATCGGGGCAAAATGTTTTCGATTCACAACTCGTTCCAGAATTGGGTGCAGAAAATACCAAGGCACGGCTGACATTCACTATTCCCAGTCATGCCACAAGTTTACTTGTGGTCCAACCAGATTTTATTAACAACCCACAGTTACTGAGAGATGCAAACTTTGAAACTCGCGGATACGTAGAAATTTTCTTATCCGCGCTCTCAAATTCAAATTCTGCAACTCTTCTGGTAACAGCTCAGCAGCGCGGAACTTTCTTTAAGACTTTAGATGCTGACGCTCTTGCCGATATTGGACTTGATCAAGTCGCTTATGACCTTCCTATCAGTAATGGCGGTGTGTTCATCCTCTCGAATTCATAATTAGGGAGCATTTCTAGTTTGTAGTTCTACATCTATTCAGTAATCAAAAACCTCACCCCCCTACCCCCTTTCCCTACGAGGTAAGGGGGAGACTGACTCCCCGAATCTCGTAGGAGAGGGGTTGGGGGAGAGGTAGCTGCGAGCATTACTTAATTGATGTTTTAGTCGGTAGTCACACCTTTTTCGGGTGT
>CAZZYE010000242.1:0-9178 GCA_964658145.1 uncultured Stigonema sp. | reverse complement strand
CACAGGAAATTGAGTCATGAGTGTTTCTTCCTATCGCCCCCCCTGAACGGATACTGATTTTGTAATTAAATCAAAAATAATGAAGTAATCACATAATTGAAGCTAGAGGGAATCAAAAGCTAAAGGTAATGATTTTGCGATTAAATCAAAAAATACGACAAATTGAAATAACCACACAATCTATAATTACTTATCCAAAAGTTGAAATAGAACTTTTTTTAGGAATTCGCTGATGAAAAATCCGTTACGAATTCATTATACTGCCTTTCCCAATACTGGTTGTCTAGATGCTTGTGCCAAGAAAATATTTCTTTTAACAATACGTCCGGCTCATCATACTGTGTTAATTCTCCCATCACAACGCGGACTATAGTATGAGCTTCTTCTTGTACTCTAGATGACTTATACTCAGAGTTATTCCTAGTCGTATAAGAAGCATTTAATAGCGATAGGAATATTTTTAACCATTGTTTCCAACTACCACAAAAGATACTCGCTAATTTAGAGATGTAACCTTGGCTGACACCGGAAACCGCCTCAACAGCCGACTGCGTAATTTTCTGTCCCACCTCCCAAAGTTCTTTAACCGACTGCTTCACCTTCCACCAAGATTTTTCATCTAGTGAACCAGCTTCAATAGTGATGTCGGCTGCTTTAACACATTCTACTTCGTGTGACAAAAAGCTAAGGTCATAATCAGCACAGAAATATAAGTAAACTTGCTGCGTCGGGCGATTGTGCGATCGCAATCTTCCAATAGCTTGTTTAATTTCTGCTTGTGTCGCCCAATCTACGAACCCCTGGAATTTTTCAGAAGTCTCCTCAGGGCTAAAATCGCAACTGCTTAGGGTTAGGTAAAGTACCTCTAGGGAACCGATGTTCTGGTAGGGAATGCCAAAAGTGGCTAAAGCAGTCACATCTTTAAAATCATTCGATCCTCGACTGTCCCTGAACCAGCCTCCATCACCTTCATTACAAAACTTCACAAAGTCCATGAATTTCATGTCGGGGTGACGTACTAAAAACTCCTGCCGGAGTGCATCTACCCTACTTTGACAGAAATCACTGCGATTTTTGGAAACTTGTCCCAGTCCTGTGACTTGAATAATTTTCAGATTCTTGCTAGGAGATACCTCTTGCTCTATCGTTAAAATATCTTTTGTATCAACACCCATCCACCAAGACAAATACTCAGGGGTCGCTGTAGCATCTAAGTAAATGTTCCATGCAGAAGCCACAGCTATGAGCGGGTGTCTTTCATTACGAGTGGAAATCAGTAACTGACCTTGGTCTATCCGCAAAGCACCCTTAATTCGTCGTCCCCAGACTTGTAGAAATGGCACAAACCAATTAAGAATTATATCCTGCTGAATTTTCTGTGTCAGTTCAAAGCTTCTGTCGCCAAAGCGTTTTCGCAACGTCCCTGGTAAATCATTCAGGTTTACCCCATACTCCTTGGTTGTGTTGAATAGAGATTTCAAGTCGGGGTGTAGAATCTCCATTGCTAGGGCAATAATTTCATCCAAATTATCCGGTGGTATGCCCAGCATCTCCCTCACTGCTGCATCATTCCACCCGTGGTGAGGTTGCTTTATTTCTCCTGTTAAGCACTGGCGCAGCACCATCCAAAGTGGCTGTAACTGGATATTTATTTTGGGATAATGGATAGTCAACTGGGCTATCACCCTGTCTAGGTCTAGTGGGCGTGCGGCAACGGAAACAATTGGCTGCACCGTCCGCATTGCTTCATCCCAAAAGTTACCACAATTTGACCAATCAAAATTGTTTGTATCTGGGGCGCTATCGGGGTGTGCAACAATGCGATCCCGATTCAAGGTTTCTCGTCGTAAAAAGCGGTATCCAAACCCAGGTCCGGTAGGGGAACGACACGCTTCTAGTAAATGGCAAGTGCTGCAAACAGGATTTTCTACACCAACATCAATCGAAATATTTTTGTTCCGTAGTGCTGCAAAAATGGGGGTGCGATGGCAGTTGCCAGTTGTGTCAGGGAGTTCCCCATTTTTGGGCCATCTCAAATATGGTTTACCGTTTGGAGTATAATCCCACACCATCCCCGAATTGCGAACATCTAGATAATCGTAATTACGCTCGACGGTTAGAGTGGTAACATTTCTGGCATGAGATGTAAAGTACCACAGCTTGTCCACCCCAAAAGCAACGGTCGTGGCAATGCCCGCATCATGGCTTTTGAATGTCCCAGTGGGGCTAGTGTCCAAAATGTGTTTCCATCCAGCTGCTAGAGCTTCAATGTAAACTTGCAACCGCTGACCTTTCTTAAATATGATTTTGGGTGGAGACGCACAATCACGGATTCTGGGTAACTTCCCTGGTTTGTACTCAATGGTATTGTCCGTCAGATCCTCATCTAAAGTTTTGTGAACAGAAGGCGGTACAGGATATTTCTTGCCAAAACCATTCTTGGGTCGATATCGCTCTACCATTCGCCGGAACCACAGCTTGAGGTTGTAGAGCATTCCCCACTCTCGATCACTTTGGGCGATCGCCTTCTGGATTGATTCTGGACACAGGGCAAAGAAATCCTCTGGTGTTATATTTTCGTCATTCCAAGCTACAATGACTCGATACCCACCCTGACGACACTGTTGAATACTTGTTGCATAGTGGCGAATTAAATCCAGGTTTTCGGTGGAGTCTCTTAGGGGTCGTAGCTCAATCAGCTTATCTCCTGTTAGGTGGAACGAACCAAGTTTGAGTAGCTGGCTAATTAGGCTATGAGTATGGCATCGGGTAAAATAAGCAGCACTTGTAATTAGTTTAATTTCATTTTGACGATTTGCTGCTAGCAATTCGTCTATATCCAGGTGTTCTTTGGTGTCCAGTTGTCCCCAGTCACCCACGGTAAGCCGATAGCCCCATTGACGGCAACGTTGGAGAGTTTCCTGGTTGGCTGTGGCAATATGGGGATTGGCGATCGCCCCCGCATCGGGCATTAACCTAATTTCTTGAGGACGCAATCGCTTCAGGTAATTTTTCAGGGTTTTCTCTCCGTATCGCGCAGCACTCGCTGTGCCGATGACAGCGATATCAGTAGCCCCAGTTCGCCAAAAGAACTGGGCGGTGAGTAGAGACTTAAGCGCCCCTTCACAAAGAATCACGACTTTCACACGAGTGGTCTCAGGGTGTTTCCAACAAAATAGCGGCAATTCCCCATTTGGTAATTGTGGTCCGTTTCCTCCGTGGTTGGTACTACTCAGCCAGATGTATTTCGGGTCAGTACGTAGAGTGGCAATTTGGAAACCAGTGATGTGAAAGTCGGGGTCTAAGGCTGCGATCGCTATCCCCTCCATTCCTAAAAGTTTACCAAGAGGGGAAATGCCAGGAAGGTCGGCAGTCACACCCAAAGGAGCATAAAAACCGGGTTCCCAAGTCCTTACCCAACCTAACCCCTCAAGCCAGTTAATCTCGTGAGTACTCAACTGACGAATTGTCTGGAGGTGTGAGGAGTGTTGAGTACTCAGGGTTGTTACAGTTGTTTGCAGGAGCGATTGGAATTGGCTGCTGCGTTCCTCTACACTCAACCGATCCTTGACTTGAGTATTAACGGAATGACGTTGCTGCTGGGAGTATGCTGGTGTTTCTTGTTGGCGATCGCTACCGTCGTCAAATACAAACAAACCGCCCATGTTGTTACGCAGCAACGACAAGAAGCGATATCCAGGAGGAGCATCCTGTTGACTAAAGCTTCGCAAACACTCTATTAAACCATCTTCTCGTGTAGCGCAGCCGTGGTGATTTCCGCAGGCAGGACAGGGATTACGTTTGTTAGTGTACTGACGTTTCATTGGCGCAGATTTGTGTGGCGTTTTAGGTTTGACAGCCTAAATTTGTGTGCGTACTTACAATAGCGCCCCAGTTTTTTGGACTAAAAAATTACTGACGGATCAAGAATAATACATCTGTGATAGGTTAAGATTTTATGCATTTTGTCAATACCTCTAAGGAAAGACAAAAGCTCTAATAATAATGATAATCATTTTGAAGTGGCGAGGAAGAGCCGAGAATTGCTCGGCTCTTCCTCCCTGAAATTTGATTATCATTATCAATGGTGAGGAAAAAATCCAATTTGGTAGGGCGATCGCCAATCTTAAATAGAAGGATTTCAGGATAAATCGGTTATTGTTGGGTCGCACAAAGATGTCAAACTAAGTGATGACAATTTTGGCTCACTACGATGTCTAAAAAAACAAAGCGTAATCCCGACCATGTCAAGCGACACAATACTCCTACTATAAATAACGAAGTAATTGCTCAACATTTACAAGCTTTATTAACTCCGGCTATTTCTGCCCAACAAAAATATTATAAGCAATTAGGATTACGAGATCGTATAATTAATTTGTCTTTGATGGTGGCAGCGGTATTAACACTGCTCTGGAGACAGGTTCCAAGCGTACAAGAATTAACTCGCTTGTTGGCACGAGAAGATTTGTTATGGTGTCGTGCCACTAAAATTGCTCAACAGTCTCTAGCCCAAAGATTTTTAGTTTTTCCTGCTGAATTATTTGAAAATGTCTTTAAAGATTTACTACCTCAGTTACAACAGAATTGGCAACAACGACGAAGGCGTCCATTAGCAGATAGTATTAAGTTTGCACGGAGGAATTTTGAACAAATCTGGGTAGCGGATGGGACAACACTGGAAGCTTTATTCCGTAAACTAAAAAGCCTGGAAGACCTGAAAACAGGGCACTTAGCCGGAAAGATTTGCACAGTCATCGATTTGGTGACTCGGCTCCCCATAGAAATTTGGTTTCATACTAATCCATCGGCAAGCGATACTAATTTTGAGGCAGTACTTCTCAATTTACTGACTGCTAAAACCCTAATTTTATTGGATAGAGGGTTTTATCATTTCCTATTTTTTGAAAAACTTATTAATCAAAATGTTCATTTTATTACTCGATTGAAAGCTAAAGCTTCCATTAAAGTATTAAAAATTTTCACTTATGATTATTCTCTTAAAGATCAATTGATTCAACTTGGTACTGGTCGAGGTGGCGCACCAATTCTTACTCTACGTTTAATAGAGATAAAAGTTGGTAAATCCGTCCATTCTTACATAACTTCAGTTCTTGATCCAAATGTTTTACCTCCCCATGTAGTGGCAGATTTATATCGTCGGCGCTGGCGGATTGAAGATGCTTTTCACATCGTAAAACGCTTGTTGGGATTGTCTTATTTATGGACTGGTTCTATTAATGGTATCAAATTACAAGTGTGGGCAACTTGGTTATTTTATGCGGTTTTGGTGGATCTGGGAGACGCAATCGCTGATGAACTATCCTTACCGTTTGATCGCATTTCACTGGAGATGCTTTATCGCGGTTTATACCATTTTAGCGTCGCCTATGACAAAGGTAAAGCTACAGACCCAGTTAAGTACTTCGCTGCCACAGAAAATCAGGACTTAGGTGTGATTAAATCTCTCCGAAAACCTGTCCCCAAGCTAGATTTATCACCTTTTCCTCTACCCCCCTTGACAAACGCGCAGTTTGCTTAACCTATCACAGATGAACCCCGATTGATTAGCGATCGCCTATTTTTTTCTGATTTTCACTACTACATTTATTGTCTCATTTGTCAATGCGTAAGTCCTGATTTCTTCGTTGTCGGGCAGTGCCCACCTTCATGTGACTGAGAATGGTGCCACTCAGGTAGATCGATACCACCAAGCATTAGCAAGACAAAATCAAGGGCAATACCCAGAAGCGATCGCCCAATACGAGGAGATCCTGATCCAATATCCCCAGTATGCTCCAGCAATCTATCAGTTGGGGGTGATTATGGGCAATCTGGGTTTATCGATTATATTATTGGCGATGCAGTCGTGACGCCACCAGAATTTGCTGATGGCTTTAGTGAGAAAATAGTGACGTTACCCCACAGCTACCAAGTCAACGATTACCAACAGGCGATCGCCACTACCCCCGTTTCCCGTTCTCAGTATGATTTACCAGAGTCGGGCTTTGTCTTTTGTTGCTTTAACAACAACTATAAAATCGAACCGCTGATTTTTGATGTTTGGATGAGAATTCTGGCATCTGTCCCAGGTAGTGTCCTTTGGCTGCTTTGCCGATTGCCTGTTGCTGAAGAAAACCTGCGCCGGGAAGCAACGAATCGCGGTATCAGCGGAGAACGCCTGATTTTTGCCCAACACCACTCGAAAGCGGAACATTTAGCACGGCATCAGTTAGCAGATTTGTTTCTCGATACTTTATATTACAACGCTCATACAACTGCTAGTGATGCTTTGTGGGCGGGGTTGCCAGTGCTTACCTGTCAGGGGGAAACTTTTGCTTCTCGTGTAGCTGCCAGTTTGCTGAGTGCGATCGGTTTACCGGAGTTAATTACTACCAACCTACAAGAGTACGAGCAATTGGCGACAAGTATAGCACATTCTCCTACCCAATTGCAACAACTCAAACAGAAATTAGCAGCCCATCGACTCACTTACCCCCTGTTTGATACGCCGCGCTTTACCCGCAACCTCGAATTCGCTTACCGCAAAATGTGGGAGATTTACGCTGCTGGTAAATCTCCCCAGGCGATCGAGGTGAACGATCTTGGTGGAACTATTTTTCCTTCATCAGTGCGGTAAAAGACAATCTCTTTCATATCCAAGATATAGTTTAATTCTGCATAGTTAAATATAGTCAGACGTAGCTTTCTATAACAGATAACTCCAGGAAAACTGAAAGATTTTCATTAACGCGTTGCCTTGTTTTTGCGTGAGATTATTCCTTTTAGGGTTCACCCAGCTTATCTGGATCTCGACGTTGGCGAAACAAACCTGTCATGCTTACACCAGTAATTAACAATCCCACTAGTCCCAAACCGGTTAAAAGAGGATAAATTTTTTCTAAATGTATAATTTCTAGGGTGTGAATTTTGAGGATAAGTTCGCCTAAATCGTTTTGATGAAACCATTCATGGACAATGGTAAAGCACATACCAGTGAGAACAGTGAGAAACAAGGGCAGACATAAGGCGATCGCTATTTGGCGATGGTATCGGCGAAAACTACGAATCATAAGCGTTTTTTTAGGGGCTAATTTTAGCTTACTATCTAAAATTAGTATTTACTTAATAAATGACCTCGACGTAAAATTTGGTAGGTACTACAAGTCAGCCTGAAATTCTGACTGGCAGCATTGTATTAATAAATTAATTTACTATAAGTATTAGCTATAGTAAGAGGTTGAAAATGGCGAGTACATCCAATGTCCAGATCACAATCGCCCTCCAAAAGCCTGATTTAGACGCTGAGGAATTGCAAGAGGAAACGCAAAAGCTTTTGCAACAGATGCGCGAATTAGATGAAGTGGAGGACGCTAATCTAGTACCAGAGCTAGATGCACCACGAGGAAGCAAGTCAATCACTGGGTATGTCGTTGGGCAGTTAATGGCTTTAGTGAATGCCAAAAATATTGGAGCAGTAATGGGATTTTTGCAGGAACGCCTCGGCAATAAAACCATTGAAATGGAAGTTGAGGCAAACGGCAAAAAACTTAAGGTGAAAGCCAGCAGTCAGCAAGAGTTCATGGCAGCCATTGAAGCGGCAAAGAAGTTCGTAGCAGTATAGTAAATTACATATGGCTAAGGTAGCACTGCTGATTGGGGTTAGTGAGTACGGGAATGGTCTTACACCTCTGCCTGCGGCTTCTAAGGATGTAGAGGCAATGCGGAAAGTGTTGCAGCATCCTGAAATCGGCGGTTTTGATCAGGCGACACCACTGATCAATATTTTCCGGCTACCCTTTGTGGAGCGCACATTACGTGGATAAGCCAAGCCTCCCTAGTGACTGGAAAACATGGACTTTTTGGCAATACCAAGGGGATGTCATAGGGAAAGTAAAAGGTATAAGTGGTGAAGTGGATCTCAACAGATTCAACGGCTCACTAGATGACTTACACAAATTTGCCAGCAATTGTGATAACGGAGCTTCAAAGTAATACAGCAGGCAGACATTTTAACTGTGCTACTAGCTAAGTTTTACTTATTTAATTTCCACACAAAGTTTCTTTCCTAAAGCCTTTGCGTATTTTTCTAAGGTAAATATGCCGACATCTTCTGCATGGTTTTCGATTCTAACAATTGTAGATTTATGCAAATTTAACCTACTTGCTAACTCTTCTTGTGTCATTCCCGCTTCAACTCTTGCCTGCGCCAGCAAAACCCCAATTTTAAAACTAGAATATCCAGACTCAAAATCTAAAGCAAACTCAGGATCGTTCTGCTTGCGTCTCTGAATATATTTATCTACATCACTCATTATTTTGCCTCCTGCTTAAATAATCTTTTTTTCGCTTTTCTGCCAAATCAATCTCTTGGGATGGTGTTTTTTGTGTTTTTTTAGCAAATCCGTTTGTTAAAATAATCAAGTTATTATTATCAAAAAAGCCAAGCAGACGAAATGTATTATTGCCAGACTGAACTCTCACTTCCCAAATATCATCAGTATTCACTAATTTCTTAAGATATTTACTAGGCACAGAATCAAGGTCCTGAATCAGTCGTAATACCCAAAGCACTTTTTGTGCTTGTTTTCCAGATAGAGAATCGAGAAACTCTTCCACAGGGCAGCGTTCTGAATCAGTGCGGTAAAAGACAATCTCTCTCATACAAAACAGTAGTGTATTTAGCCCGACTCCATTCGCCACACAGACGCTTCACTAACACACCCAAAAATTACAGATGCAAAAGATCGTAAATTTAGGTGACAACGTTTCAGTCGGTATACTTCTTGCTGCTGACTTCGGCACTCCCCAGTTCCGGCATCAATTGTTCTTTCTCGTTCGCCTAACTTGTTTTAATTAAACCATTATGGACAATGGTAAAGCATATGTCAGTGAGAACAGTGACAAATAAGGGCAGACATAAGGCGATCGCTATTTGGCGATGATATCGACGAAAAGCACGATTCACAGACAATCTCCTTTTAAGTAACTTAACAGGTGGTGAGCTTTAATTCCAAGTTACATCATGTCCGCTTACTGATATCTTGCACCATTCGATAGTTCGTGTAGGGTGGGCACTGCCCACCAACGTAAAAATAGGCCCACTAGGTCAATGGTGGGCAATGCCCACCCAGCCCTTTCAATGCGAACAAATGAACTACGCGCATCAATGACTGGA
>CAZZYE010000241.1:0-9261 GCA_964658145.1 uncultured Stigonema sp. | reverse complement strand
CTTCAAGAGACTTTAACCTTAGATGATTTATCATGGCAAAATTTTGTCACGAAAAATGTAGGAGAGTTATTAGCATCTGCACCTTCATTATCAACTCTCCCCTGCCGAGCAGATATTTGTACGACTATTAACCAGTGTCTAGAGCAGTCCGCTGGTGGAAATCTACAACGTTTTGCTAATTATTTGTGTGTTTCAGCTTCTTCGGTTTGGGAATGGTGTCAAGGAAATACTATCCCTCAACTCCTGATACTCTTACGAATTTGCTACTGTTTAGGCATCTCATTAACGGATTTCTTAATAGTGACCGATGATCTGACTACTGGGAAAGTAACTCCTTTACTCAATAGTCAATACTCCCAAACCATTCAGAGATTTGAAATTGAGCAAGTCCAAATCTTATTGTCAGCCTATCTTGAAAAAAATCCCCCTAAGTCGATGGAAAAAATTGCCCAATATCTTCAGCAAGATAAGCGCGATTTATATCGACACTTTCCCGATATTTGTCATGAAATTGCTAAGCGTAATCAAAAATATAGAAGTGAATTAAGTCATCAGAGAATTCAAAAACTTTGTTCCCAAGCCAGAAGCGCTGCGATTGAATTAGCTGCACTGGGAGTTTATCCCAGCGATTCCCGTGTTCAAGCTCATTTGAACTGGAAAGGGCATATGAAAAATCAGAAAATTCGAGATGTTTTGACTTTAGTTCGATGTGAATTAGGTTTCGATTAAATCATAGAAGATTGAAAATTAACCGATGCTAAAGGCAATACACAAAAAATGCTTGAAGGGAAGCCTGCACCTTACACAGACTTCCCTTTAATTAATTCCGGATCTCCCGCACTAGCAACTTTCAACTATCGCTATCGCTCCTCAACATGAACGCTAATGATGGTACAACCACTTGTGCAAAGCTATCGATGCCCCGTTCAGTTGAATTACGAGTGAGAATAAGTAGGACATCTGCTTTTTTGGGATGGAGAAAATGGACAATCTGTCCATTTTCTAGGTTAAGTCACATCACTCAAGTCTCTAAAAAGTTGAAATCATCCGCAGTTTGGTCAGATCCTGATAAACGTCCGCGACTACAGCAATTGCTCGACGAACTTCAACAACTAGCACTAGAAGGTACTGAAAATTAGGGTTGTGTTGCAAAAACTTTTTAAGAACATAACAACCCTAATGATATACCCCCACTGAACGGTTACGATAGTTGTTAGGCAATGATTAATGGTCTTCTCACAGCGAGCATGAACTTCTTGCTGAATAGATAAAACGCTCTTATTAGGGTTTCTTAACCAATGAATAAAGTTTTATAACTCCTCCAGATTTATATCAGCGCCAATCTAACTTTGAAGAGTGCAAAAACTCCCAGAATAGTTTGAGGTTATGGGCATACGTCTGAATCGTGTCTGGACTTCGCCCGGTTGTGTCGCAAAAAAGATTTGAGGACAGGGAATCCTGCTCAATTCCTGTTTCTTATTGGGCAATTTCAAAAAGTTGAGACACCAATTCTATTGATGCTCGGACATCACCTTTTTTCACACATTGAACTTGTCCTTTACGAATCATGTTCATTGCTTCAAACCCTCTTAAGGTTCGACGCGCTGTGTAGAATGAACCAAATCCCATTCCGGGTTTTGTCAGTCGTTTGATGAATCTGTGATCCTGCTCGACTCGATTGTTCAAATACTTGACCTGCCGGAGTTCTGTAGTTTCGGTCAGCTGTTCATTGGGTATGATGTCGTCAACAGCAGCAGGATATGCGGCGTTTTTATCCACGTTAATCACCCTGGGCTCCTGAGTGTGAGAAGCATGGTTGTGTTTTCCGTAAAAACCGCTCTGCTGAGAAGCGCATCACGTCTCGCACTCAGCAGAAAGTCCAGTGTATTTCCTTGCGAGTCTACTGCCCGATACAGGTACTTCCACCGCCTTTTAACCTTAATGTACGTTTCATCGACTCTCCACGAATCATTCGTGCCGCACAAATGACGACGAATCCGTTTATCCAATTCTGGGGCGTACTTCAGCACCCAACGGTTAATGGTTGAGTGGTCTAGTTCTATACCCCGTTCCTGCATCATTTCCTCCAAGTCTCGGTAAGACAGCGCATATCGACAGTACCACCGCACATTGAGGAGGATGATGTCTGCTTGAAAATGACGCCACTTAAACACAGGGGGAGTAGACATGGGAAGCCGAGCGCTAACGACGAAGCTTTCCTACCTTACCATCTCGCTCTACTTTTTGCGACACAACCCCAAAAACGCCATACGCTTATTGATGGACAAGTATTGAAGTCATACTCGTATAAAAACTTCTCTTTCAATAAAATATAGTACATAAATTAATTGTTGCTGCTCCTTTTCGTAAAAAATCGCCGATACAATTCACAACCTACGCTTACTTGACCTCCAGAAAGTTTAATCAGTCCCATACTGCTTAACTTGTGAATTAGGATGGGATCGAAGGAAACAACTTTATTGGCATTCAGAACGGTATCAAAAGCTTGTGCTAACTCAGGCTGTTCTTGCAAGGTTGCCCAGTGACGCTGCAAATGATGAGAATAAATTCCTCCTTCAGTGGGAGCAGTTTCTAGCAGTTGCGACAGAGTTATCTGCTTTCTACTTAAATGATATAGTGCTAAGTGTACTAGTGCCGGATGTCCCTCGACCATTGCCATTAATTGTCTAGCTTCTTCTCCATCTACCCAGTCGAGTCCATAACGTTGGGCTAACTGCTGCACCTCTTGTTGTGTGAAGCAATCTAACTGAATTGGCAGCCCCACATTGAAAGGAGACTGGTTAAGTTCGAGGGGAACGTAAATTTCTGTCGAGTGAACCACTAACAGGCGAAGCTTTTGCCAGATTGGCAGCCTTTTTGCTTCTTCGTACCAAGAACGCAACAGAGGTAAAAAATCTTTCGCTACTTGGGAATGCTCGAAAATATAGTTTACCTCATCCAACGCTAAGACCAGGGGAGTATTAATTGACTCTAGTAGATATTCTTGGAAGTAGAGAGTGCAGCTAATTTTACTTCCTAAATCTTCATCCCAATAATCGTCTAACATCGGTTGACGCTGAAGCTTGCGAGCGATATTAGCACACAACCAGCGTAAAAATTGATTCAAATCGCTCAAAATTGCCTGCTCGACTTGTTCTAGATTCAAGCTGATAGTATAGTAGCCCTGGCGGTTCGCATAGTCGAGAACCCTTAGTAGTAGTGAAGTTTTACCCATTTCTCTAGGAGCTTTAATCCTGATGAACGCTCCTGGTTTGCCAATTTCTTGATAAACTTGCTCCTCAAGGAGAGAACGTTCGAGGTAAAAGGGAGAATCGAGAGGAACTGAGCCACTGGGGTAGCAAGGTAATGTATTTTGGTGAATATCGGGGAGAGCTTCTGCCAATTTTTGTGTCAAAGGTCTTGTCTCTGAGGCTGTTTGGGTGGTACCATGAGACTCTAGCAGTGCCCGACAGTTTTTCTTGTTCACCCGCTGACCAATGAGTTTGGAGAGTCGCTCAAACAACTCTGGGGCAACGACATTGGTAAAGTAGCCAGGACTATAACCTGCCTCTATCGCCATTTGTTGATAAGTTCTATACTGCCAAATGCCTCGCAAAATCAGTTTTTCTGTGGAATTAAGAGGACGATTGTGGCTCTCAATTAGCAGGCGGTCAACAATCGAAAATAGATTATCAAGGTTCATAGAGATTACAGGCAAATGTCACTAAGATAAGACAGAAAGCGAACGCCTACTATGCTGAAGAAAGTCTTCACGCTGTAAATACATTGGAGTTTCATCTTGCCAATTAGTATGTGTTGGAAAGTGCTTGTCTATGAGTTGTTCTACCCCCATATGCTCTAGTTGTGTCAGCAGTAAGGGTATATCATCAACTCGTTCGTTTGTGATTATAGGTTCTGATGCCATAAACTCGAACATATATAAACCACGTCTACTTTGAAAACCGTAGTTTTTCCTCATCAGGTTCAAGGTGATTTTTTACCCACAAGCGATCGCATCTTCATCAAAAATAGTAGAAAGACTGTGTAGCAAGCATCGGTGTTTTTTCGTTGCGATCGCTAGTTTAAAGAATTTCGTAAATGGTTACAAGCTCATAATGCTCGGGATGAAAAATTGCCTGATGGTTCATTCCTAAATTCCACTCACCCCACAGGTGTTGCTACCAGAATCTTGATTATCAACAAATAAATACAGTCATCATGCTGATCATACGCAAGTCTGAAGACCAAGACCAAATTGAATGCAAAAATCTACTGCTAACATTCCGCCTAATTCGATATTGGAAATATACCTATTAGGCTTACTGGGGAGAGGGCGCAAATAGAAAATTTGCTCTTCAAACATCCTATACCACCATCGCTCTTAGCTCGACTTTATCCATTTTCCACAAGGGCGATCGCATACGCCAAAACCCTTATTTACCAGTACTTCGACTTTTTCGATGTTACTAAAATTAATGACAATGGAAAAAGTTTTCCCCTTAGGGCTAGAGCTTTTGCCAAATAATACGGGTTCCGTTGTTTGATTTGGATAAAGTCGAGCTTAGAGGCTGTTTGAAAAGTCAGAGAAATGGGGGTAGATCTGACGAAGGTGTTACTATGGGCAAAGTAGTACAAAAACTCTGCTTGTAGTATGCACATACATGGCTAAAACCCTCATTCTTTCGTTCCAAATCTTTTGAGAATGTTTTCTACTTTTTGGCTCAGCTGTTCTCGATCCACTCCTGGTTTAGCCGCTAATTTATTGAAAGCAGTTTGAGCGCTATTAATGCGTTAAGGCATTAATTCCTCTCACCCTCCAATCAGGAACACAGCACAGTAACTGAGTTCTGACCGAACTTGCGCTCTTTGCCCAACCACCCCATAAGGGATCGCCTTATTTTTATGACGCAACTGCGGTGGCTGCAGAATTATCCTCAATCCCCCTCGTTCCTGGCGTTACGGGTACGCAGTAAAAATCAAACTTAATAACACAAGAGGGTTACCAACACATCTACAACACTATCCACCCTCTATTTGAAGACTGTGAATGCGTAGAGCTTATTATTCGACACGCCTATTTGGTAGTGGCTGTAACCAGACCCCCAGTACACCGTACCATCAACCACCGTAGCACCTGCCATTACCGACCCCCCACTGTTAAATCTCCAGAGAATTTTACCAGTCTTTGCGGACAATGCATACATGTTATTCGCGCCTTGCCCTGATGCCAATGAGCCAGCATACACCACTCCATTCGCGACCGTCATTGGAGCCCCAACCTTTCCTCCTGTTGGCTCTGCAGTTTGCCAGATAATCTTGCCAGTGGCTAAATCGAGCGCACTCCATGACCCACCTGTGGTAGTCTCACCCGAAGGCTGTAGCTTGTACTCCTTGGACTCGGAGTTTAAGTTCCCAACATAAATTTGTTTGCCATCCGTGGCAGAACCCCACTGTGCACCGTAAGAGGCACTAGGACCAACGATTTGGCTCCAGACAACTTTGCCGGTATCCGGGTCAAGCGCCCAAAAGATACCGCTCTTCTGCGCTGCGCCAACTAAGTCGTGCGGTTTTCCAGCATTCTTAACAGTAAATAGCATTGGTGCTTGACCGAAATCATAATCATCTCCGCTTGGGTCAGGGCAATTCGTCCGATTAAATCCCGGAAAGCAGGCTTGATTAAATGCATCATACCCCTGTAACCTATTTGACCACTTAATTGCGCCAGTATCGAGATCGAGTGCCAAGATCGAGTCCATGCGATCGTCGGGATCGAGGCACTGCGACTGCGTTTGCTCTTTTGAATTTGCGATGCAATCTTTTACTGTCTGGGGAACATTGTAGTTATTGCCTGTTGAAATATAGACTAACTTGCGCTTGGGGTCGATTGCTGGTGTGCTGCCCCACACTGCAGCGCCTGAGTAGCCACCAGGCTTGCCACCGTTATCTGGTACGGTGTAGGTCTTCCACAATATCTTTCCGGTGGTCAAATCGACTGATGTCATGCTGCCACGGAAGGTGCAGCATGGATAATTTGGATCGGCGCTAGGTTCTCCTTCCTCCAATGAAGCAACTCCAACGTATACATGGTTACCATAAATAGTCGGTGACTGAGTGATGGTGGCGTTTGGATGAGAGTCAAGTGAGGTCTTCCAGATTAGCTCCCCCGTATCTTTGTTAATTGCCATCAGAAAGCCACCTTCCTGGCTGCCGATAATCACTTTGTTCCCCTTGACTGCTGGACTTGTACGCGAAACTGCTGTTGGGATATTTGGGTCACTGATGTATTTAGCAATACTATTCGACCAAATTTGTGTACCTGTCCGTGCATCGATTTTGAACAAGTTACCGCCCCAGTCAGGCAGGTATATAGCTCCATCTACAACCGCCGGAGTCGCTGATATGTCACCTTCTGTAGTAAAAACCCATATATTCGACAAGTTCGCCACGTTCTCTGGTTTGAGGTATCTCTCAGTTGCTTGATTGCGGGTATTGTTTAAGTTCTGTCCACCCAACTCCCACTGTCCACCCAACTCCCACTCCCACTGGTCATCCCACTTCCACTGACTTTCATCAGCACGACTAACAATCGTTGGCATGGTAAGTATCAATGCCATCGTCACAATTCCAACCGCTCGAAGGCCAAACGAATAACTTCTAGTCACTGAAAGAAAGCCCTCCACTGCTACTACGTTAGACAATCCCTTGTGGCTGTGTTGTACTTTTGGTAAAAAAGCCATAATTGCTGATAGCTTACCATAAAGTAAGTAGGTAGATAAGCGCGTGCTTAAGCTTTTACGGATGAAGGTATGGTTAAGTTAAAGTTATCCGACAGTTATGTTTCAGGCACTTTCGCTCTGCCTAATAGCAGTCAAAACAAATCTTCATGAAATTCATGACTCCAAATTGCTAGAGCGCGGATTTCCAAGTGGTGAAAGTTTTTAAGAGGGCGAGCGCACAAACTACCATAGAGTGCGAGAGTTTTAAACTCCACAAAAATTGAAAAGCAAGCAAAGGACTGGAGTTTAGACTAACTCATGACAAAAAGACTCAGCAGTACTGAGTTAACAAGCTACACACCTGAAAATACAAAAACTAAAAGGTCAAGCTGACTTTGCAGGTTCTTTCTTGGGCTTTGCAGTAGTCTTTTTAACTGTAGGATAGCGAATTCTACGCAGCCGGGGTTTGCCAGTAGTCCATCCAGGAGACTTTCCACGGGTTTTGGGTGCAACAGCAGGTGTACCAATCGCTGGTAAAACTCCACCCATAGCCTGAGCTACCCAACAAGCGGGTCAATTGAGTCTGTGGCTTTTGCTTTCGTCAGAGGATTGTCAGATACCCTTCGGGTTCGCCAGTTCCCTACGGCGGGAAACCCGCCTGCAGGACTGGACTCACAATATCACGTGCTAACCAAAGTTGCCAGGTCATCAGTGGTAACAAGTCACTCCAAGACTCGCACTCTTCCGGGGTACTGAGCTATGTCAGAGTCCAGTGCAAGCGAAGCTATTGCAAATCTATACCAATGGTCAACAGCAAAACGTCGCACCTTCGTGTCGCCAAAATTCAGACAATTGAAGCATGGAGATTCCTACCCATGCAAGCCATAAAGGTCGGGATTTATTGACTGCATCTTCATTCAAACGCTGGACTTGAATAAGCGTCCATTTTTATCTGGGCAGATTGTTAGTCGTGAAGATTCTGCCATAGACGCAACCGTAGCCACCCCAATTTTTGATCTTTGACCTCTACGAATTGATCAGTTGTCCACCAAGTTTGGGGATCATTGAGCTTGAATTTATCTCCATGGATACGGGGACGACCTACCCCCGTGTAAGTTCTTGGCTCACCATAAAGTAGATGATTGGAGCGCAAACGAAATAATTTATCGGCAGGAATATCCGCACTCTTGTTTGACGAAACTGGCACAACCATACTCCGCATCCCACAACGATAAAGGGCGTGTTGGCAGTTTTTCACAAACTTGTTTTAATTGTGTTGCCGCTTTTTCAATTGGGTTGGAAAAACTGGTAATGCATTCGTGTAACAAGGGTAATGCCCAACTCCCTTCCACCTCACCGAACCCAAACTATAGTGCTATAACCTTGTCCCAACGTTACGGGTTTGGAACCTGAAATTGGTTGGGCTTGGTGTTCGTAGGTACGTTCTTTCAGAGTGACAGCATAAGAGCCTTGACCAAGCTGTGTGGTCTCCTGCTAGAATAATCTGCTGTGTGTTGGGAAGAGCGTTGAATGTACGATTCCATCAACTTCTCTCGTGGTGGCTTGCTGTCTGACAAGCCTGTGCGCTAAGAGCACCCCGCTTCGCTAACGTAGATGCTAGACCAATGAGTGTCGGAATACTGGAGACAGTGATAATTCAACAAATGATTTTACACCCCGTGTGATTAGTACCGCATCCATCAAGTCAAATAGGGCATCTCTACCGTTCCCTAAGATGGTGTACATACCTTGTCGAAAAAGTTTCACGCTGATCGATAGTTGTCATGGTCAATACTGGTTTTTTTCTCTAAATTCCAGCATTGACCATAAAGTGGTCAGTTCAACATTGCTGACCGCTTTTTCTTAAAAGCAGCGTTTCGGCTGACACACTCGTATTTTTTCACCGTTATTTTCAGTTGAATTGCTTTCCCGAATCCTGCTTTCAGTCTCAGTCAATATTAGCCTGTGGCTTTTTTTTGAGCCAGTTGCAGCGAAGCGGTGAGCAGCGCGTTGCGGGGGTTCCCCCGTTGTAGCGACTGCGAACCCGAAGGGTGACTGCCCGCTTTAAGAACTTGGAGGCAACACCATTCACCCTTGTAGCGGGCGGTCAGCAACTGGCTTCGTTCTTGAGTCCTGAGGGCGGGCGGTAGCCCCCCTCGCGCTCTTTAATGAGTCAACCCGACAATCTCCTGTTGCTCCACCATCACACCTAATTCTTAGAGATAACTGAAGTTTTGACTGTTTTCAGGCGATCGCCCCAATATCTGCATGTTTTCCACCTCAACGGTGGCGGATGGCAAAACAGCTTAGTAGCGCTCTAATTGCAACAGGACTTACGCAACTGGCACAAGCAATGGCGCGGTTAAACTGCGCCGCACGCCAAACAACTATGAGATAAACATGGGAACAGTCGGACGTTTGAGTTGTTGAACTAAATAATTTGATAACAATCCATGCTTAATTTGATAGATTGTTTGACCAGTTTTATAACTCCTAAGAAACACATCCCGCAGCAGACTCTGGAAGGGGCGTAACCCTCATTGTT
>CAZZYE010000240.1:1898-9290 GCA_964658145.1 uncultured Stigonema sp. | reverse complement strand
AAAAAAAAGGGGCTACCACCAGTTTATGCCCAAACCGCCTTGGCGGTTGCTATACAAGGCTATAGGCTCAATACCTGCATGGGTTGTAAATGAGGAAATCATCTGATCCGAACCGTATTACCTGAGTTCGTTGAAAAACCACGACTTAACCGTACCCAGTGCATTCTCATCGATTACTGTCGCATCAACATTGCCACCCTTTGCATAAAACCATAGTATGAACAAGTATGAATATGTGATACCATGAGTGAAAATAAGGGAGAAGATGTGATGACGCAGATCGAACGCATGACGATCACCCTGCCTGTGGAAATGGCGGCTGTCATCAGGGAAGCGGTAGAATCAGGGGATTATGCTTCCAGCAGCGAGGTTTTCCGCGATGCCATCCGGGACTGGAAGCAAAAACGCCACCTACAGCGCCAGGAAGTGGCGCATATCATGTCAGGGGTGCAACAGGGGATTGCCGACCTGCAAGCAGGACGAATCAAGCCAGCCGAGGAAGTGTTAACCCGCCTTGAGAAAAAATATCAGGCGATGCTGTAATCCTCATGATCTGCATTTTCACAGCGAGAGCCGAAGACGACCTTGAAAATATTGCGGATTACATTAGACATCTCCGAAAATTAACTATGCATTACTGGAAACCCTTGTAGAGACGCGAAATTTCGCGTCTCTACATTCTTTTTCGGAAATGTCTATTGCCATTGACAATCCCGCACGGGCTATTTCTTTCGTTCAAGAGATTAGGAACCGTTGCCAGCGCATCGCTAATGCCCCCCAAGGCTACGCGCTAGCCCCGGAATAGGGGGAAAACATCCGAAAAGTCCCGTATGGCAATTACCTAATATTATACACGGTACATGAAGGCAATATCGTTATCCTGCACATCCCGCATGGCGCTAGGAATATTCATCTATAACCTCACTTACTCCCTTGCCGCTCGAAGAATACCTATTTAAATGAACCGCGAAGGCGCGAAGTACAAGGAAGAAAGAAGATAAAAAGAACGGTAATCTTATGGCGGGAAGGGAGTAAGACATACTGTCATTACATAATGACAGTATGTGATGCCATGTCATCACGTAACGTCTGCCACAGCCAAAATTGGATACTTAAACTCCAGCCTTAGGTTTTGACTTACCACCTTTTGAAAGAAAATGCGGATAGAACCATTAAGGCTGCGGCTTCCTTCACTCACTGGCTCTGTTAACCGCTCTAGTAAAATCTCCGTTTTGCCATCGTTAGTACTTTGAGCGCGTCCCAAAGGCAGGAAAAACTCCCCATCATAGCTGATAGGTAACAGATGCTCATCGGGTTCTAAGGGTATATCAACAATGACCTTGAGAGGGTCTTCTTTTGTGACTACATATGGGTCTTCTACCTGAGTTAACTCTAGCACCGCCAGACCAGGGTCAGTTCCTCGACTGGTAGTGAACTGAAACGATTGTATTCCTGGAAGATCTGCCCGCAGCATCGGCGGTAGCATGTGATTGCCTAGATCGCGAGTAGATTGGGTGACTGTTGTTAGACGTGCCTTAGCGTTTAAGCTGGGATGTGCCTGCAATCTGACACCAGATCCTAGGGAAATACTCTCGCCTCTCCTAGGAATGGCGGTCGTTTGTTGGGGGCGTACAGTTGTAATGTTAATTTGACTAGTTATCCAATCGTCATATACCTCTTCTTCTGGTTTGGCGCTGAGTTCACGGGATGGAATCCGGTTCATTAAACGGTTCAAAGTCCCTCCACCTCGACTAGATCTTGGCACTGAGCGAGAAGGCAGGTCAAGCTCCTGTTGTTCCAGCAATGTGGCATCAAATTCGGCGCTGCTGACAATGAGTTTGAGAATATCTTTAACTTCAGTAATCCCTTTTTCCCGCCACAGTTTTTCCGGAACCGTGGGATAAATGAAGTTACCTGCTGATGCCCAAGCTTCCTGTCCTGGCTGTAGCCAGATTCCTCCGCCATCAAATAAATCAGCACTGACTGCATAGCGGTCTGTCAAATCTAGTAAGGCACAGTACAGAGCTTCATTACTGGTATTTTTGAGCTTAATTTTGACAGAGGGTGACTTCCACTTACCATTTTCCTGTAGATACTCTAAGCGAATCTCAGGATCTTGAAGCTCTCGCTCCTCCTGATAAATCACGATTTGCAATGCATCAGGTGGAATTCGACTGGTAGCGGGACTGGAGAGTTCAGCAACATTAGTCCAACGGGCAATATGCTCTAATCGCTGAATCGCCTGCAAAGCTGTTTCATTTGTGTAACCCTGAATTTCCGCGACTAAAGGACGGTTATCTGCTGGTCGTGCGATCGCATATTTTCCATCACGAGCAAGCAACTGGAACTCAGCAGCTTTAGGTGTTGTAACTTCACGCACGTATAAAGAAGGTTGGTTCTGGGAACCTGCCTGCAGCAGTGTGGCGCGAGCGAGTTCTACCCCTGCTTGTTCCCCTGCAAGCAAGACGCCTTTGGGCGGTAGGGGCAAACTGGTGACAACAGCTTTAAATGTCATGTCTGACGATAAGTTCTCAACACCGCTGATTTGAATGAGACTCAATTGCGGCAGGACTTCCAGCACTTTAGCGTCACCGATCGCCGTTGACAATTGACGTAGTTGTTCTAGTTCGCGGTCGAAGGGAAACAGAGCAAGTTCGGTTGTCTCAGTTCCAGTGATTTGGGGAATTCCGTGAACGGCACCACCATCAATTACCCAGCCGTGGTTTTTGTGATAACTAACGGTGAAGTAGGGAGTGCGTTGGGCGATCGCTCCTCCGAGAAAAGGTTGGTCTAAATCACTGAGAATTGTTGCTTCTAATTGGGGAGATTGAGCCGTAATTTTACTGCGAACTAGGGCATTAGTACGCTTGAATAAGTCTCTATAAGTCAAACTACCATTAGCTTTCTTCAATGTATCGAGTAAGAAGTAAGAGAAAGCACCTCGCGATTGCCCATCCCCGTAGTACTCTTTTGCTAACTCACTATCCCGACAAGCTGCTAGGAATATATGTTTTCCTCGCGGCAACGTCCAGCCACTCGGATTTTCTTCTAGACTGCGGGAATCTGAGAGTTGGTTGGCTTCTGCCAAGGAGAAGATAAAGCTGTCTAAAGGTCGTTTACGTTGATCAATAGGCGCTTTACGAGTTGCTGTTTCTTCGATATCATCACCACGGTTACCTGAACCTGAGTGACAGCAGTCCATAATCAAGGCGATGTGAGGGTTTTTCTCGGCGACAAGAGCGATCAGCTTTGCCAACTCCTTATCTGCCAAGTCCCAACTTCCGGGAGTGCGACTGTCGTAACAAACTAGGGTTTCATCCAGTCGGTCTGGCTCTAAAACCCAAAACTCTTCAGGAGCTTTCTCTTGACTACCATGCCCTGAAAAGTAAAAGAAGGCAACATCTTCACTGCTAGCTTGGCATAGATGTTGACGGAAACCATCAATGATTGCTTGACGGGTGGCATCTTGGTTCAAAAGTGTACGTAGATGTAGTTGGTAGCCATCGGTAGCGACCCGCCCTGATAAATACTCTTTTACAGCTGTGATGTCGTTTACACAACCCTTCAAGGCAGGGACAGGACTGATATATTCGTCAATGCCAACCAGCAGCGCATAGATGTTACGAATCATACCTTTCTCACTTTTTTTGTATTTAATAATACTTAACCACAAAAAACATGCTTACTTACCTATTGACATAAATTTGATTATGTGTTTCTACGCATACCTGCTTTGCTAAAGGTTAGTTAAGCTGAGTGGGCTTTCCTGATACATTTAGGACTTACGCACTATACAAATTGAGCATCATCTGTATAACGGAATTCGGTCGTTTCAGGTCGTAGAATTGACCACATGGTAAGGGCGCGGAAACCGCGCCCCTACGGTAAGATGGTCTACCCAAATGAATATTGCGCTCCGCCGCCCTACCGAAACCACAGCATACAAGACTATTTCTGTCAATGCGTAAGTCCTACTAACTACTAACCACTAACAAATTTAATGAGTGTTAGGTCTGGCTAAATTTTTAAACTTTGTAAACTGTGGATCGAAAAGAAGTTTAACTGTACCAGTTGGACCGTTGCGGTGTTTAGCTATGATGACCTCGGCAATTCCTCGATCCGGACTGTCACTGTTATAGTAATCATCGCGGTAAAGCATGATTACTATATCGGCATCTTGTTCGATCGAGTTGTGAACAATTATGTTATTTGCTATAAAATTGTGAAGTTTAGGAACTGTTAAATCGTAAACTTCAGCTTCACAATCTGGGTCAATTGAGACAATTTCATCCCAGTAAACATCACTGCTCGATAGACGCGCAAGCTCATCTGATTTGACAACAGTAGCCAATCTTGCGGCTCGTTCACGACTCACATTTTGTTTATAAAGTGTCGTGCCGCAGTGAGCAACGCCAAGTTGAGATTGCATATTGCGTATAGTGATTCCATTGTGTTGCATGGATGGAACAGCATATAAAGCAATGCGATCGCCTATTTCTAACTCAGAGAGTTGTCGCCAGCCGTGAATTGTCAGAAACTTGTGATTGCCAGTTGCCCGAATGGTACGTCCTAGTCGAGTTTGTAATCGCAATACAGGCTTGACACCTGTTGAAAAAGCATTGCTGACAATTGCTCTTTCTAACTGCATTGAGGCTTCGTTCAGCGCCCAAACTGCGAAACCAGATTTGCCCACTAATTCCCGAATTGGTACTTGTACGCCACTATCGGCTAATGTCACCAGGCTATCGCCCGTTAAGCAGCCCGATTCTCTCAAATCAGACAACATTGGGCGCTTGTTAGTGCGTGATTCTACCCCTCGACTCAACTGAGATAAAGCAATAACTGGGACACTTAATTCACGGGCTAAACCTTTGATACTGCGCGTAATTCTTGATATTTCTTGCACGCGGTTATCGCCTGCTCCCTCCATCAATTGCAAGTAATCTATGATAATCAGTCCCAGTTCTGCCCCTACTTCCGCCTGCAATCGCCGCGCCTGACTCCGCATTTCTGTTACTGTAATATTTGGTGTGTCGTCAATAAAAATTGGCATTTCCGAGAGCATACCAATAGCACGGCTTAATGGTTCCCACTGAGTTTGACTGATACGTCCACTGCGCAAATAACCAGTTTCAATTCCGGCTTCGCTTGCTAACAATCGCTGCACCAGTTGCTCTTTTGACATTTCCAAACTGAAAACAGCAATTGGTAATTTATATAAAGCAGCAATATTATGCGCAAGGTTCAAACAAAAAGCTGTATTGTGAACACAGATATCATTGGCAACAAAATTGTGGGTGTCGGGGATTGTTAAATCATACACTTGTTTGGATCCTATCGCCTCAGTAGAAACGATTTCATCCCAGTAGACATCACTAGTTGCTAACTGCTGAAGTGGCAAATTATCTAAAGCAGTTGCCAAATTCCAAAGTTTTTCCCGTGTTAAAGCACGTTGGACAAAATGTCTATTTGTATACCTCTTGATCCCAGCACGTCGCGCCAAAACAGTCCAAGATTCATTTCCTTTAGCTGCTGCTATCTGTTCCCAAATCTCTACAGAAATTAGATCGCGATTCGTCTGATATCTCTTTTGATTTATTGCTGCTGCGACTTTGGCTAATGCCTCTTCTTTGCCAAAAATACCGACTTCTGAGATAAAATTCTTGATAGAATTGGCATCAGTAATATCTAATTGCCAAGCTTGTTTGCGGGTGTATTTGTATTTAACAAACCGCTTTTTAAGCGCAGCAATGATGCCAAACCGTAATAGTAGATGTTGAACTTGTCTTGCTAGTTTCTCGCTAACGCTGCAAAAGCCTAACTGTGCCTGACCACTGTTCAGTACTGTAGCCCAGCCATCTGTCGCAAAAAGGCGGTTAAGGAATAAAGAGACTAGCGATCGCTCAAGTTGAAAAATCATCGCCGGAATTATTTTTTGATCGGCTTTTTTGCCCCATATTGCTAGATTTTCCAGCCATGCAGTTAGAGGATTTTTTTGCCCCTGACACATTGCAGCAGAAAGTATTGGTGGATGGGGGCTAATTTCTCCGCACACTTTCAGTTGAGGAGAAAAGCTAAGTACAGCCTGGGAGAAGTCGTCCTGAATGAGAGGGTTAGTATTGGTATCCGGTGTTGTGTCTGTCAAACAACTATCTCCTATTAGGTAGGCTAGTAGTTTGACTTCACACTCACGAATTGTTTTTGTCCCAAATACCTCTATTTTTCGCGGCAGTGCAATTTGATCGCCCACTTTCAGATCCTCTAGCCTTTGCCAGCCTTTAATAGTTAAAAATGGGTGGGTGATTGTAGTTTCAACATACCGCCCCAAGCGAGTCGTGACACGGAAAACTGGTTTGATTCCGTCATCTACAAATGCAGACGCTTGAGTTAGGTGGAATTTCCAATCATCCTTGAGTGTCAGCAGTTCGGCTTCATGACGATCGTAGATTTCTTTAATGGTTGATATAGTACCATTTGCCAGAACAATTTCAGTGGTTTCACTTAGGCACTTGCCCATTGACGGACGACCAGCAACAATAATCAAATCAGAACGTTGAAAACCACTGGTCATGGCATCTAAATCATAAAATCCACAGGGAATACCTGGTAAGGCGATACCTTGGTGACGAGTCTCAATATCTTGGAAAGTATTCATCAGGGTGTCGGAGATGTGAATCAGACCTGCTTGGGGACGATCCTGAGTCACACCAAAAACTTTCTGTTCTGCGTGGTCGAGGACAATTGGTAACTCGGTTTCTGTCTCATAACCAAGCTGCACAATTTCATTACCAGCTTTAATTAACTTACGCCGCAGGTATTTTTCCGTCACCAACCCCGCTAAAGCGTCGATGTTGATAGCTGACACTGTGCGGTCTACGAGAGAGGCTAATTTATTTCTCCCACCAATACGAGCAAGCTTGTCGTTGTCAGCAAGCCAACTTGTGACCGAGAGCAAGTCTGTGGGTTTACCTTGACTGTGAAGGCGCAATGCCGCTTGGTAGATGTCTTTATGAGCGCTAATGTAAAAAGCTTCTGGAGATAAGCGATCGCTTATCCTGCCCATCGCCTCCGGATCTAGCAAAATTCCCCCCAATATCGCTTCTTCCGCTTCAATGTTTTGGGGAGGTAGGCGATCGCTGCTATTGCCTTGAAAGTTTAGTTCTTCAGACATAAGTAATTTTAGATTGGGAGTGGTTAGTGGTTAGTGGTTAGTAGGGACTGGTTAGTGGTTGTAGTACCTATTGACAACTAACAATTAACAACTAACCACTAACAATTTCCAATCCCTTATTCCCTTTTAATCCAAAATCTGTTCCAAAACATAAAGGCGGGAAAACCCGCCAGACAAGTTCAAAATTTTCAATATCCTGTTTGTAGTTCTGGTGTAGAGAC
>CAZZYE010000240.1:0-1888 GCA_964658145.1 uncultured Stigonema sp. | reverse complement strand
TGGGGGGATCAAAGCCTTAACTGAACGGTATTGGTTCTGGTGTAGAGACGCGAAATTTCGCGTCTCTACAAAGCCTAAAATGTATTTCTAGGCTGAAAAATCAGGTGTAGCTACAGCATTCGATGCTGTGGGCTGCCTACAGTTAGCTAGATACTACTTGAATATTGACGAGTGCTGTCACGTCAGGATATAGCTTAATTTCTGCTTCGTATGTACCTATGTGACTAATATCAGGTATGGTAGTGCCGCGCCGATCCACTTCCAGTCCTGTGATTTGTTTAATTACATCTACCACTTCTTGGGTGGTTACAGTACCGAAAATAGCATCGCCTTCACCAACCTGCTTGGCAATTATGAAGCTGCCAACTTGTTCCAAAGCTGCTTTTTGCTCACTCGCTTGTTGCTTAAGTTCTAATTGCCGCTGGCGTTCTAGCTCACGCCGACGTTCGACTTGCTTGAGAATACCGGCAGTGGCATGAGTTGCCAAACTCTTGGGAATCAGATAATTACGAGCATAGCCAGGAGCTACGTCTACTAAGTCGCCAGATTTTCCCAGCTTGCTGACATCCTTATTTAAAACTAACTGCACACGTTTCGCCATTGTTTTGTTTGCTAATTGCTAATGCTAATAGTAACAGGGCAATTAGCTATTAGCCGTTAGCAGATCGGCTAAAATTTGTCTTTCATTAAGCGCAGACGCCCAAATGTTTCCACTGAATCGTGACTGTTCGTAGCTGATTGTAATGTCGGCTGCTCCCAGCGTAAAAAGGGATTTGTGCGCTTTTCCACTCCGAGATGCGAGGGAACAGTAGCTTCTCCCCGACTGCGGTATGCCTTTACTTGATCGTAGCGACTTTGGAGGTCGGGGTTTTCACCATCAACTGTGAGGGCAAACTGTAGATTTTTCAGAGTGTACTCGTGGGCGCACCAAACGTGGGTATCATCAGGTAGAGAGCGGAGTTTACTCAGAGAATCTACCATTTGCTGCGGTGTCCCTTCAAATAAGCGACCGCAACCGCCAGCAAATAGGGTGTCGCCGCAGAATAACTCGCCCGTCTCACTCTTGGGCGTTGGGGGAAAGTAGTAGGCGATGTGAGCGCGGGTATGTCCGGGAACGAAGAAAACTTCCCCGATTCGGTCTGCAAAGTGGACGCGATCGCCTTGTTGCAGAAACACCTGCTGTCCCGGAATTCTCCCTTTATCGAACGCCCCACCATAAACTGTCACTTGGTTCCATTGTTGTATGAGCTGCTGATTACCACCCACATGGTCCTGATGATGGTGGGTGTTAAAAATCGCCACCAATTCTGCTTCTAATTCTTTAAGTTTCTTTAAAACTGGTCTGCTCTCAGCTGGATCGACAACGGCGGCGATATTTTGCGTTGGATCGTGCAGTAAAAAGATGTAATTGTCTGAGAGTGCCTCAAGACGGATTACTTGCATTTCCTGTACCTGCTTTTTTAAATGTATGAATATTTATTCTTTAGCGGGATCTCGATCTGGTGCAAGATTCCAAAGCTTCAAAACGAATGGCAACACAACTAAGCTACCCTTGTTTACGACTTGCACCCCCGCAGCGACTAGTAACGGGTAATGGGTTAAAAGAAACCTTGCTTTTTCCCAATCACCAATCACCAATATTATCCTATTTAACCAAGGATGAAACGAAGAACCGAAATTTTCTCAAGCAGAAACTCTACTTAGCATTTCTTTACACAACTCATCTACCTCTAAAGCAGTAATTGCTGCTAAGATAAGTATATTGAGAAATATCCATCCTACGGTAGAGGCTACGCATGCCTTAATAGTGTTCCAAAAACAAGGTGTCTGTTTTGCTATACCCACTCTATTGTAGAGCAATCCTAAATGATTTGTGAACACCTCTCCC
>CAZZYE010000239.1:0-9326 GCA_964658145.1 uncultured Stigonema sp. | reverse complement strand
TAATCACAGACACTGTACATGATGACCCAACACACCATCATGTACAGTGTCTACGACAAAATCTACACTACTTACCGCCCTCTGCTTGCGCAAATGAATTACAGCGTCAGGCATGGCGCTCATCAAACCCAATATTTTTGTGGGTACTAACAACGTTTCCCAAATATTCTCTTGCACTACAGGAGTTACTTCACAACCGCTCTTGAGGCAATTTATTAGTAACTGGTTGACAGCGTAGTACTGCTTGAGCGCTTCCTTCTGCTGCTCGCTGAACTGCCATTGATGACCAATGTTGCGAATCCGAAGCATCACAGACCGCAATTTTTTAGCCCAAGTCTGACCGCCGTTAGCGTTCCACCATTCTGAGAAACTTTCACTGCCTCTGACTGAGGTAGGTAGTTTTTCTTTGAGTTGTTGGAGCGATCGCTGCAATTTAGGGTGACAGACAAGAGTTCGGTCATCAGGAAGGGCAAAGCTGAGGGCAAGGACTCGTTCCAAAGTCGGTTCGCAAGGCAAGGCAATGCTTAGGGCTAGTGTACGGCTAAGAGCCAGATCTATTGCCAAATCAGGGGCAAGATTACCAGCAACCCTCGGATCGATGGCTTGGAAGAGAGTCAGGTCATGGGCAAAGCTCAGATCGTCGGTCAAGGCTAGTGTCAGGTAAAAAGCACGAATCGCTGCGGATTTGTAAGGAGTCTGGACGGAAAGAGATTTTTGATTGAGCCAGATGAAGAACTGCTGCAATTGCTCATCAATGGTCACAAGCGCATCAATGTGTTGCTTCATTAACTGTAGTAAGTAAGTGGCATTACCCAACATACCAGCCGTAAGTAAAAAGACTTTGTGCCAACGAGGTTCGGTCACATGGCTCACCAGATCGATCAGTTTTTCTTCTAATATCTCTGGTTTAGGACTAGCAACAATGTTTTTAGCCGTTAAATATTCTTGAAACGTTAGATGCAAGAACGAGTAAATTCCCCACGCACGCTCCACCAGTAGTCCATGTGTCGCCAGTGATTTCAGTACTGCCTCACTATTGAGTTGCAGTACCTCTGCCTCAGCTTGGGCAGTGGGTAAGTTACGGAGATAGTCTATGATGTATTGTTGAACATTACTTTGTGTAAAAAAGTAATGATCTTGCTTAAAGGTGATGGCAGCAATTTGACTCAGCAGTTCAAACTTGTGGGGTAAAGACAAATAACGATATATTTCATTCCGTTTAATGCTCCTTGCTTCATCCCAGCGATTGAGCAAAATGTCCAATCCTTGCTTGTAAAGTTCTACCCGTCTAGCGGGAAAGTTTGATCGCGCTTGAAACACACAACAAAGCAGGTTGAGCAAAAGCGGCGTTACGGCTAGTTCTCGAATTTGCCGATTTTCCGATAACTGCAACTTTTGCATAAACTGAGTAGCCAAGGCTTTTCCTTTTAAGGTAGAATTCCTACCAACCTTGACAAACCACTTTTGGACAAAGGCTTCAATTTGATCGGAGCTAAAATCCGCAATCTCAACATCGCTGAATTCCTCAAACCGATACTGCTGAATCCCAATCCGACAAGTGATAATTAACTGATTTTTGTAATAATCCTCAGATAACTTGCGAATTTTTTTCACCATTTCGGTGCTATAGTCTTCTGGAATTTCATCCAAGCCATCCAGTAGAATCAACACTCTGCCGTGAGTGAGTAATGTTTGGATTTCCTGGTCTGAAGCGCCGAAGTTGGCAAGCTCTTGACTGATATAGCTCAATAAGCTAGAATCGCTTTTTTCTCTAGCATCCTCAGCAAAGTTTTTCAGTCGGATAAAAATTGGAATCCGGTCTGAGAGGAACTTGCCTTGATTGCATTGGGTGGCGATATGTTGCAAAAATGTGGTTTTACCTGACCCTGGTTTGCCTAGCACCATCAGTTTAGGATAAGTTGCAACTGCTTGGAGCGCTGGAACTCTTTCCTGACAGACTTGACCAAAACCAAAGTGGTCTAATTCTTCTGAAACAAAACTTTGTAATTCAAAAGTATCTAACCATCTTTGACTTGTGATATAATTCAATATGCTGAGATGGACATAAATGTCTTCTAGCTCAATAGGTTGAGCAATATCTAACAACCGCATGGAGGCGCACTGGGCTTGAATTTTATCGCTTCGGCGCGAACGGATTATTTGGACCAAATTATCGATATTCCGGCAGGTGTCACCATCCTGCTTTTTTTCTGTCAGTGGTATCTGAGTTGGGAGCGCGGCAATATCTTGCCAATCCAAATCAAGCCGAAAACAGATTTCCATAAAGTTCTGACGCTCAATGGGCTTCCCTGTAAAAAACTTCCAGATTGGCTGGCGAGTTTCAAGCCCCACTTCACTAGCTAGATATTCTTGCGTCCATTGCTTCATTTGAAAAGCCCTTTTCGCTTTTTCGATGCCTACGGTAGATGCTTTGAGTGAACGTCGTGCCATATACCAGAAATTCAACCTCTAGGTACGATAGCTCTCGTGGGATTATGGCGAAGATGTTGCCTAAACTAGAAAAAACAAATGTCATTCTGAGCGAACCGCAGTGGAGTGAAGAAGATCACACAACTGTTGCTTCGTTCAGCATGACAAAAAAACATCAGTTTTATTGATCATCCAAAACCCAAGAGAGTTGATATTGTTAAGTTAGCGCATTTTATTGCTTCTTTTATGCGGCAATATGCACGTCAATAAATGAGTATTGCTTATTACACCCTTTTTGATGAAATAGTAAACTAAAGAGTGCAGGTAGATAATAAATTTTTCATAAGGTGTAAGAGTCTGTTTGTAAAGGATTCATATAGCTACAAGTAAACGACGCCGTGTAAGCATTAAAAGAATGCCTCGTTATCAAACTTACGTATTGTCAAAAAGTTGTTATGTATACTAAGTCCAAACTACGGCTTTAGGGATTTGAGGATGCATTCTTTTCGCCCCAATTAGAAATTACAAGTTCATAATATACATAAAAAATGAGCGAATCATGAGGATTTTTTAAATTATGATGTTAAAAAAACCTGCGCGTCTTGTTGCAGTTTAGCTTAAACCGCCAGAAGCCCTACGCCGTCCCGAAGGGCGGCGCTGGGATGAATGGCGGGGCGATGACGAACGCATCCGTTAACTGAGGCATAATTAATTAAACCTGTAACTGGTTGACGAAAGGCGTTGTGTTCTTCTTGGCGGGAGAGAACAACGCTTTTCGTTTACGATTCTATCGCAGGTTATTGACAACCGTCAACGGGTTAACGCATAATGAATGGCACGGATCGAATTCATGAACATGAAGGAGTTACGAGAGCGGCAAGAATTAAGAACTGTTGACGTTGCAAGCATTATTGGAATAGGAGAATCAACCGTCCGCAACTGGGAAAAAGGCAGAACTGTCCCAAAACTTAGAATTGATCAGTTTAATCAGCTTCTAAAGCTTTATAAATGTACTTTTGATGAGTTAACACAAGCTGTTGAAAAGTCAAACATCAGTCAAGACAAAAATAAAGAAAGGAGGTAATCAGTGTGCTGCTAAATTACCAGTACAGAGCTTATCCAGACACCAACCAAAAGCTAGAGCTTAATGAATGGTTGAGAATTTGCCAGTATTGGTACAATTGGCAGCTAGGAGATAGATTTAATTGGTGGGAATTG
Source organism: uncultured Stigonema sp. (assembly GCA_964658145.1). Lineage (GTDB taxonomy): Bacteria > Cyanobacteriota > Cyanobacteriia > Cyanobacteriales > Nostocaceae > Stigonema. The sequence continues at coordinate 5,678 of CAZZYE010000239.1, read as the reverse complement.
AACAGAAACTACGCTGTTTTCCCGCAAGGAGAATTCTGCTTAATTTCGTGTACCGTTACCCCGACTAGACTGAGAGACAATCCAGGAATATTCACTCAGAAAAGGCTATTACCAGAATTTAAAGAAGACTTGATCAAGGTGGGTCACTCTGGGGAATTGCTGGACTTTAAAGCTGTACCCTCCCAAACCTTACAAGATGTTTCAAAACGTGTCGCTCTAGCATTTTCAAGGTTTCTAAAAGGTGACGGCAATGGTAATAAAAGTGGTAAGCCACGGTTCAAAAATGCTGCTAGCTTCCGTACAATGCGGGTTGAAGGACAAGCCGTAATCGTTGAACGAGTTGAAAAAGATTGGTTGTTTTTGTCAATCTCTAAACTTGTCGGATGGGTTAAGGTGAGGTTGCATCGACCGCTGCCGGATGGTTTTGTCCTCAAGAACATCTTGATTACCAAGAAGGCTGACGGCTGGTATATAACTATTGCTCTTGATGACCCAACAGTACCAGTATTCAATCTTGATGAAGTCGTCCCTACCTGGGACAATTCGATGGGAATGGATGCGGTATTACATGAAGAAGATTACTTGGCTACTTCTGACGGGGAAAAACTGCCATCACTAAAATCATTCCGTAAGTCTCAAGATAGATTGGCAAAAGTTTCCAGGCGAAAAGCTGTCCAGAAAAAGGGAAGCGCTAAACGTCGCAAACTTACCAAGAGGGAAGCGCGGCTCCATCAAAGAATTGCACGTTCTCGAAAAGACCATGCTTACAAAACTGCTCACAAAATAGTACGTACTGGTAAGAAAGTTTTCTTTCATGAAGACTTGAATTTACGCGGATTGACTAAGCGTAACAAAGCCAAAAAAGATGACGATGGAAAGTTTCTACCGAATGGACAAGCAGCAAAATCCGGATTAAACAAATCTTGGTTGGATGCTGGTTTTGGTCAGTTCTTTACTACACTGGACTACATAGCCGGAAAAGCTGGAGCAGTTGTAGTGAAGGTAAATCCTGCTTACACTTCACAATTGTTGGCATACCGTGATGAGTTTGTATTCACGGATTGTTCGATCAGGAGTTACTTTGACCTTCAAGAATTGCTTAATGTTGATAGAGACATTAATGCCTCTATAAATGTTAAGCGAGTGGGGCTGGGACTGTTCCCCACTATAAATAGGCGTAGCGGGAAGGTTGGGTTTTCCCAAACACAGAGTACCGCGAAGTCAGTTCTGGAAATCCTGCGCAAGCAAAGTGAAACGTCTAAACCCTTCACTCATGGGATGCCAGAAGCCCACGCCGTCTCGAAGAGCGGCGTTGGGTAGTTCACTTAATTCATACAATCCTCTATCTGTACCATACAGCATCACGATCTGCGTAGGGGCGCTCTTTACTCCGCCCTAACAATGTGGCACGGGTTGAATTGAAAACTGCTGTAAGTAAGTGCAAGAACTTATACATTAAGTCATACATTTTCCAGGACGCGATCGCAAACAGACCAATTGCACACTGTTATCTTATAAGCGATAGCATCACTACAGCAAGGGTACATAGTCAAGGCAGCCTTGCCACCGGCTCTTCGTGCGAGAGTGGCTCGTTCCGAGGAAATGGTTTTGTAGTAAGTCTGGGAGGTATTTTACAGCACCTGATACCTATAGGGTTTGACATATTATGAAAATACTCGTAACTGGAACGGAAGGTTATATCGGCTCGTTACTAGCCCCGATCTTGATGCAACACGGACATGAGATCGTTGGGGTTGACACAGGATTCTACAAGGTTGGTTGGCTGTATAACGGTACAGAGCTAACTCCTAAAACCCTTAACAAAGACATCCGCCACATCACGAAAGAAGATTTACAAGGTGTTGAGGCAGTCGTTCATCTAGCTGAACTTTCCAACGATCCAGCCGGACAGTTATCTCCCAATGTTACTTACGACATTAACCATGAAGGTTCGGTTCGCCTTGCCAAACTAGCTAAAACAACTGGTGTACGTCGCTTTGTCTACACTTCTTCGTGTAGTGTCTATGGCGCTGCGAGTGAGGACTATGTTACGGAAGAGTCCTTCGTCAATCCCCAAACAGCCTATGCAGAATGTAAAACGTTGGTAGAGCGAGATGTCAAGTTACTAGCTGACGATAGTTTCTCTCCCACCTTTTTGCGGAATGCTACAGCCTTTGGCGCATCTCCCAGAATGCGCTTCGATATTGTTTTAAACAACCTAGCTGGGCTGGCATGGACTACCAAAGAAATCAAGATGACTTCGGACGGTACTCCTTGGCGTCCGTTGGTTCATCTGCTGGACATTTGCAAAGCAATTGTCTGTACGCTGGAAGCAGAGCGCAACATTGTTCACAACCAAATTTTCAACGTCGGTGACAGTAGTAGCAACTATCAAGTAAAAGAAATTGCCCAGATAGTAGCTGAAGTTTTCACAGGATGCAAGCTTTGCTTTGGAGACAAGAGTGCAGACAACCGCAGCTATCGGGTTTCTTTCGAGAAGATTAACACTACACTACCAGGATTCAAGTGTGAGTGGAATGCGGCTAAGGGTGCCCAGCAGTTCTGGGATTTGTTTACTTCTATCGATATGTCAGAATCCACTTTTTTATCTAGAGGATTCACTCGCCTGAAGCAGCTGGAGTATCTGATTCGCACTCAACAAATCGATCAAAATTTCTTCTGGAATCAGTCATGCTATTCACAGAAACTTCACTAAAAGGGGCATTCCTGATTGACTTAGAGCAACGGCAAGATACTCGTGGCTTCTTTGCTCGTACTTTCTGCCCTCAGGAATTTTCGGCTCACGGCTTAAAGCCAACAATTGCACAATGCAACCTGGCTTTCAACTACAAAAAGGGTACTTTGCGGGGCATGCACTATCAAGTTGCTCCGGCAACCGAGGTCAAGTTGGTTCGCTGTACTCATGGTGCTATCTACGATGTGATCGTTGACCTGCGCCCTGAATCCCCTACATATAAGTTACACATTGGCGTTGAGCTAACAGCTGAAAACCGTAGGTCTCTGTACGTACCTGAGATGTTCGCTCATGGTTACCAAACTCTAACTGATGGGGCTGAGGTTGTGTATCAGATGAGTGAATTCTATACGCCAGAGTACCAAAGTGGTCTGCGCTATGACGATCCAGCCTTTGGGATTGAGTGGCCTCTGAGTGTGAGTGAAATTTCCGAGAAAGATATCTGCTGGCCGCTTGCTTGAATCTATACTAGAGCATCGATTCAGTAATCAAAAACCTAACCCCCCAGCCCCCTTCCCTATAAGGGAAGGGGGAGAAAAACTCCCCTCCCCTCGTAGGGGAGGGGTTGGGGGAGAGGTTCTTCCAGGATTACTGAAATCGGTGTTCTAGGCTCGAAAGTCACCCAACCAGCATCAAAAGTCGCACATAAAAAGGAAAAGAAGTTAAAAAATGATTCAAACAACTTTGGATACTTACGTAAAGAATGATACAACTGTGAATCGTGATTGCTGTCGATTCTGTGGCTCAACATTAAAGCACACCTTTGTTGATTTGGGAATGTCACCGCTTTGTGAAAGCTACGTGAACCCTGAACAGCTAAACCAAATGGAACCCTTCTATCCGCTGCACGTATATGTGTGTTCAAACTGTTTTTTAGTTCAACTTCAAGAATATGTAAGTCCGCAAGAAATCTTTAGCCACTATGCCTACTTTTCGTCTTACTCCGATACTTGGCTACAACATGCCAAAAATTATACCGAAAAGGTCATAGCTCGCTTTGGGTTGCACTCGTCAAGTCAAGTCGTGGAAATAGCTAGTAACGATGGTTACTTGTTGCAATATTTTGCCTCAAAAGGAATACCTGTTCTGGGCATAGAACCAGCAGCTAATGTCGCTGAGGTAGCGATAAAAAAAGACATTCCCACAGTTGTCAAGTTTTTTGGCAGAAACACAGCAGGTGAATTAGCTGCTGCAGGCAAGCAAGCCAATCTACTAGTGGGTAACAATGTACTTGCTCACGTACCTGATATTAACGATTTTGTCGCAGGCTGCCAAATTTTACTCCTCCCTGAAGGCGTCATTACTATGGAGTTTCCTCATCTAATGCGCCTGATGGAGGGGAACCAGTTTGACACCATCTATCACGAACATTTCTCTTACTTGTCGTTGCTCGCAGTTGAGAAGATTTTTACGGCTCACGGTTTAACTATCTTTGATGTAGAAGAACTGTCAACTCATGGTGGTTCTCTGAGAATTTATGCAAGACATGCAGAAGATACTTCTAAACCTATTAGTCAGCAGGTAAAGGAACTAAGAATTAGGGAAGAAGCTGCTGGATTTAGCAACCTAAAACATTATTTTTCCTTTGGTGAAAAGGTGAAGGGAACCAAGTTCAACCTTTTAGAATTTTTAATTTCAGCTAAACGAGAAGGAAAATCAATTGCTGGTTATGGCGCGCCTGGTAAAGGTAACACCCTTTTGAATTATTGTGGGATTAGAGAAGATTTCATTGATTACACTGTAGACCGGAACCCATTCAAACAAGGTAAATTCTTACCAGGCACTCATATACCAATCTTTCATCCAAACAAGATTCAAGAAACAAAGCCAGACTATTTGTTGATTTTACCTTGGAATCTGAAAAACGAAGTAATGTTGCAAATGTCGTATGCACGTGATTGGGGTGGTAAATTTGTCGTGCCAATTCCGGAAGTCAATGTTTACTCTTGAGCCTAAAAATCAACTCAAGTTTAATTGAAATTTAATAAGAGGAAATTAAGATGAAAGTCGTTTTATTCTGCGGTGGTTTAGGCACAAGGCTGAGAGAATTTTCTAGTAACATTCCTAAGCCTATGGTTAACATTGGCTACAGACCAATATTGTGGCATGTAATGAAATACTATGCCCACTACGGACACAAGGATTTTATTTTGTGTCTTGGTTATAAAGCAGATGCGATCAAGAATTATTTTCTCAATTATGATGAGTGTGTTTCCAATGATTTTACGTTACTGAAGGGAGGCAAACAAATCCAACTCGTAAGTAGTGATATTGAAGATTGGAAAATTACTTTTGTCGATACAGGTTTGCATTCAAATATTGGTCAAAGGTTCAAAGCTGTGGAAGAATACTTGGAAGGGGAAGAGGTATTCTTAGCTAATTACAGTGATGGCTTAACTGATTTACACTTGCCTGACTTAATTGAAGACTTTTACAAACATAACAAAATCGCTAGTTTTCTGTGCGTAAAACCATCACAAAGTTTCCATTTAGTTTCATCAGAAGAAAATGGCTGTGTAAATGATATTCAAGATATCAGGCAAGCCGGTATTCGGATAAATGGAGGCTTCTTTGTGTTTAACAAAGATATTTTTAAATACATGGAAGATGGAGAAGAATTAGTACTCGAACCATTTCAAAGATTAATACAATTAAGACAGCTATTTGCTTATAACTACGATGGTTTTTGGGGGTGCATGGATACCTTCAAAGAACAACAGCAGTTAGATGATATGTATACTCAAGGTAAAGCTCCTTGGGTAGTCTGGAAGTCTCTTAACAAGAAGACAAAATCTTTGGAATATAATCCGATTCAGCTTGTTGCTCACGATCCGATCGCAGTAAATTTAGCTTAAGGATAAATATTCATACCAATTTTCTTAAATAAGGCGACACAGGTCGTAGGGGCACGGCACTGCCGTGC
>CAZZYE010000238.1:0-9336 GCA_964658145.1 uncultured Stigonema sp. | reverse complement strand
ACATGTTTTTCCTTCTGTAGTCAAGTCATAATATTCTTTTAGATCACCTTTCTCTTAACCCATTGAGATTCACAGTTGCTCCTGTTTCAATCTCAAACACCCGCGAGGCATTATTACCACTCACCGTCACCAAGTCCGCACCCGTCAGAGAATCTCGTGGGGCAATAATGTCCAAGTTGTGGGTAATGTCTAGTTCTGTGCCACCGAGGGTAATAGTCTGCTGACTGGAAAATAAGGAGCGGTCAAACACAATCAAGTCTTCACCTGTGTCACCGTTTGCCTGATTGATAGCATCCCTTAAAGTGGTCACACCTGAATTAGGGTCATCTACCGTATCGGCAATACTATTCACCGTAATGATGGCACTGGGGTTTACGTTTAATGTACCAGTACCAAGCAAATCTTGGACATTATCCCCGAATACAGATGGTGTAGATAGGGTCGAGTTTGTAGTAGAGCCGGGAATTGACAAATCCATGTTATTTATTGCATTTTACCTTCATGTCTAGGATAAGCATTTGATCGTAAAAGCAAAGTTATTATTCGGTTAAGAGGATGTTGAAAACATCCTGGCAAGAGCCGCGTGTATGTGGGGGTAGTCAGTGTAGAGGAATGCTTGGTAAAGTTGAGGCGACAACGAACAGCAGCATAAATGCTCATGCCCTCTAGGACGTTGAACCATCTAGAAAAACTTCTTAACCGCCACCCATATCGGATATCGTCTGTCCCCGCTGTGGTGCAAAAATTAAAAAGCGTAATGGTACTAAAAAAAGTATCGCAGGCATATTTTAAAGATACACCTGCACCAATGGACATAATTTTACCGATGATCAGCATCCAATTACCAACGACTAATGAGAGAATGGGACTATGTAGAGAATAGTCCAATGACTAGACCAACAAGAGCGCAGATCAACGTCAAACGTGCGACTCGTTGTGGACGAATCACGGTAGGTAAAGCCCGTAAATAACTCCACCAACCTGGCAGCAAAGGATCTCACCTTTGAAGAGAGGTTTACTTTGTGCGAAGAACTCGGACGCCACGGTAACAATTGGCATCACCAAGGGTTACGCGAGGTTCCCATTCCCAAAAAGAACGGGACGTTTCGCATCCTGAAAATTCCTACTCTAGGCGATAGAGCTTGGCAGTGCCTAGCAAAATACGCCTTAGAGCCAGCACACGAAGCAACCTTCCATGAAAGGAGCTACGGATTTAGAACGGGACGAAGTGCGCATGACGCACAGAAAATCCTGTTCATCAATCTGCAATCCAATCATCATGGAATAGATAAGCGAGTAATCGAACTCGATATCGAAAAGTGCTTTGATAGGATAAATCACACCTCAATCATGGATAAACTCATTGCTCCAAAGAGCCTCAAGACGGGAATATTTCGCTGTCTTAAATCAGGAGTCAATCCAGAGTTTCCTGAACAAGGAACCCCACAAGGGGGGGTGGCAAGTCCATTATTAGCTAACATTGCGCTCAACGGAATAGAGGAAATCCACCAATCGGTTAGGTATGCCGATGACATGGTTTTTCTACTCAAACCCAATGATAACGCAGAAACAATACTTGACAAAGTTAGCCAGTTCCTCGCTGAAAGAGGAATGAAGGTGAGCGAAAAGAAGACAAAGCTAACCGCAACGACAGACGGCTTTGATTTCCTCGGCTGGCACTTTAAAGTGCAGAGCAACGGAAAGTTTCGATGTGTCCCTTCAGTGGACAACTTCAAAGTTTTCCGTAAGAAAGTAAAAGCTATCGTCAATAACTCGAACGCGCGACGTGAAAGTCGTATGAGTAGGATTACCTACGAACTGAACTGGTCAGCCGTCTGACCTCAGAGAGCAGAAATCTGATTCCCACGTAAAAGGGTCATCGACCCCGGTCACAATAAAGCTGGTAACGGCAATATTGGAATGCAGACCACGAACGCCACACGGTGATATTTTTCACCTGTCCGAAGTCACGGTAGCCAAGCGATGGCAAGGGAAAGATATGAAGGGTTAAGATAACTGAATCATCAAAAGCTCCGTAATTGTTGCATATGGGTGAAACCTACACCATGTAGGACATGACTTGACTACACCCATTACCAAAAGGTAGAAGAACGGGTTTTGGAATGTTCGAGCCGAAACCAACTGCCAATAGTTTCTTCCGGAGTAAAGATGAAACCCGTAATATCGAAGGTTCAGCACACGAAACACGGCAAGCCCCAATTGGTCTAGGTGAGGTCGATTCCCTAGTATCAAGGTCGCAAGACCAAGAAAAGCCAAGGGGGGTATGGGAGGGTGAAGAAAGCAAATGCCCCTTTGTAATCAAGGGGATAGAGGTTGAGGACACAACATTACCTCACGTTGAAAACACGGCAGACTTTCACCTGGTCTTGGACGAAAATGAATCATTAGTAATTCGTAAATGCACTTTTTATGAGCAATAGACTTGGCAACAAGATTGCGATAGAAGGCGTTATCAAATCATGGGCTGACATCAATTGGAAGTCCGTGACTCGTAACGTAAAGAAACTGAGGATGAGAATTTTTCGTGCTACCCAACAAGGTAAACTGCGTAAAGCTCATAGCCTTATAAAACTGATGCTTCGGAGTATCTCAAATATACTTCTTGCTATCAGAAGAGTGACACAACTCAATCAAGGTAAAAAGACTGCTGGGGTCGATGGTTTTCTTGCCATTACGCCTCAAGAAAGAGTCAAATTAATTGACCTTATTCAGGCACACAAACCGAAAGATATATTACCCGCTAAAAGGGTATATATTCCCAAATCAAACGGCAAGAAAAGACCACTCTCGATTCCCACCATTGTCGATAGGGTAAAACAAGCAGTTGTACTTAATGCCTGGGAACCATATTTTGAAACTACCTTCGAGTCACACAGCACTGTCCGCAGACCAGGCAGGTCAACCCACGATGCAATCGAACAAGTATTTATAAGACTTGCTATCAGCAAAGACACATGGATACTTGATGCCGATATAAAAGGAGCATTCGACAACATTAGCCACAAATTCCTGTTAGAAATCGTCAAAATGTTGCCGGGAATAGACTTTGTTAAAGTCTGGTTAAAAGCTGGATACCTCGAAAGAGAAGTGTTTAATCGAACGTCATCTGGAGTGCCACAAGGTGGTATTATTTCTCCACTCCTAGCTAACATCGCTTTAGATGGAATTGAGAAACACTTAAAAGGATTGACATACAAAATTGAACACTACAAGAAAGACAAAAATGGCAACCTAGTTTTAAACAAACAAGGCAAGAATCAAGGTAAACCAAGGGTAATTAGCACGCTCATATAGACGACCATTTGGTTTCATAAGGTATGCTGATGATTTTATAATCACAGCCCCCAATGCTGAATGTATGTCAGCAGTTATACCCCATATAATTGCTTTACTCCAAGCAAAAGGGTTGGAACTTAATCTTGATAAAACCCAGATAAGACATGCCGAACAAGGTATTAACTACCTCGGTTTTAATATTAGGAAATATGATGGTAAAACTATCATAAAACCCGAAAAAGGAAAAGTTATCAGTAAACTACAAGAAATCAGAACATGGCTCAAAAGCAATGTTAATGCATCCGCGTCAGCCGTGATAAATTACCTTAACCCTATTATCAGGGGGTTTGCTAACTACTACAGAACTGCCTGCTCTAAAAAAGTCCTTAGTTACTTTGATAGTAAAATATGGGAAGCTCTTTATAAATGGGCACGTAAAAAGCACGTCAGCTTAAACCGTAAAGAAGTTGTCAGGAAATACTTCAATATCGGTATACAACACCCAGGTTATAAAAAAATGGGATTTCCTAATCATCACTAAAGACCGTAGAGGAAAAGAAAAAGTTATAACACTTTTCAAAGCCGCCACCGTCCCAATTGTGAGACATGTCAAAGTAGCTGGTACAAATTCCAAAGATGACCCGACCTTGATTAAATACTGGTCACAAAGAGCTATGTCCACTGGCAATTTCATATTTGCTCGCAATAGTAAATACGAAAAAATAGCTAAGAAACAAGGCTACAAATGCCCAGTATGTGGCGATTACATCCACAACGGAGAACCACTCCATCTACACCATATTATTCCGATTAATTTTGGTGGTACAGATGAACAGGAAAACCTTATTTGGATGCATGAAGCCTGTCACAAAATAACACATACCAAGAAGTCCAAAAAGGAAAAAACCGAACCAACAATTGATGATTGGGTAGTAACTGAGGCTTGAGCCGGATGATGCGAAAGTATCAAGTCCGGTTCTTAGGGGAGGTGTAAAACTTGACAACAATAACCCGCAAGGATGACGATAGTCCGGCTGGTGGCGACACCAACACCTTACCCGACTATGGTGCTACGTCCAAGGCTACAAAGCTTTCCCCCGTAGTTAGAGGCTGGAGGAACTACCACCGCTTCTGCAAAATGGATGGGTCACGATTTTCGTTGTACCACATTCAACACAGAGCGTACAGGGTGTTCAATAAGGAAACCAAGCTGAACCGCCATGATAGCAAGAAATTGCTTGACATTGCATTCCCATCAGTCCCTTATTCCGAAAACAAACACATCAACGTCAAAGGGGAGAAATCACCCTATGACGGAGATTTAGCCTACTGGAGCGAACGCAATAGCAAACTCTACGACGGCGAAACCTCTAAAACCCTAATAAGGCAAAACCATACATGTGCAGTTTGTGGGTTGAAATTCCTGTCTGATGAACGGGTTCACCTCCATCACGTAGATAGAAACCACGCCAATTGGAAAAAGACGAACCTTATGGCAATCCACGAGAGTTGTCATGACTACCTGCACATGAGCAAAAGCTCTAGCTAAGAACATCGGGAGCCGGATGTAGCGAAAGTTACACGTCCGGATCTAACAGAGAGGTGCGGCAGGTAATACTGCCCATCGACTCTACCTGACTGACCAGGATTCGATCTTGGTTGAACGCTTTCGGGATTTCTTTTGAAAATTGATACCTGTATCACTTTTGGTATTTGTCAAGGTGCTAAAGAAAGTTGTCACTAAAAATTTATAGCGATATATTTGTACTAAATAAGAGTGCTTCTCTACGCAAAAAAAACGAACCAATAAACTATAGTTCATTAGCGTACTCAGGAGAATTTACATGTTGAATCAAGTCAAGTCGAACTTTGTCAAGTCCAGTTTTCCGACGAGTCAAACAAACACTGAACTTTTTACCAACATTGATGACCACCAAGCGGTTTGAGATTATTATTTGTTGGTATATCGTTTCTTTTAGTTAATATTTGGGTAAATCTCCCAGTGGATAGGAATCAGTCGTAAGAGGAAGGGGAGTCGATTAATTTATCCTACACGAGTCACACTTAAACAGATGTTAGCTTTTTTATCTCAAGCTCCAATCGCGGAAATATCAAGTAGTTGAAAGCATTTATATTCCAACAGGTTAGTATCGACGATTTCTTGACCAACTAATCATAAGTAATCATTATCTATATTATGTGTGCTGGTTAGAGAATTGTGTGTCTAGAAGTATCAAAACATATAAGTATTTTAACGATCGCTCTTTAGAGAAAAACTTTTTGGTTTACTGCTGTTATACCGCTCAAATATCAACCAGTTCGATCCGTTCACCGCTCCGTCTGACTTCAGGCTCTCCTCTGATATAAACTCAGCCAACGCCTCCAGCCTTGACTCAATATCTGGTGTAATTTGTGAACTGGTTTTTTCAATCGCCATATTTTTGTAACTGAAATTTTACTTTCAGTTTAACGTTTTGATACACAAATACCCCACTGCTAACAGCAATGGGGTTCTTTGGGTGGGTGGCGATCACACTCACTACTCGTCCTCCCGCTTGTCACGGGGTACTTTTTAGCGACCCCGGTAAAAACTACTTGAATTCTCAGGACAGGCGAGCGCACTTTGTACTACGATGTGTGCCTTGTAGTCAACCATCTTCCCGGAGTTGGGAATTTGGCTAAGGGCTGGGCTGTGGGGCGATCGCATCTCCCAACTCAGCTATGCTAAAGTCACTAAATATCCGTGACTTCAGTCATGGTCAGAGCAAAACAATCGTAACCGTTCAGGTCTAAAGTGACGACTATTCGTAGTGACCGCTAATCCATACTCTATGGTGATATCTGAACGCCCAATGCCCAGGAACCCACCTGCGATGATGATGCCCACCAATTTGGATTACCAGGGCATCGGCCTGTTTTGGCATAGCAACAATAAAGAGTGGCAAAGCAACTAATATGCCTGCAAGCATCCGTTTGATATTCATATTTAAGTTTCCTTTGGTGAACCCGATAAAAGTTTAATTGGTCAAGGTGTCTTATTTACTCAATATGTACAGGGACAATAATTTATGCACTCTTGGAATCATAGATTTAGGACGAGTTGTTTCATTTGAATGAGCATGAGGGTGATTAGACCCTTTACCCGACCTCCGACTAGATCCGGCGTGTGACAGCGTAATGCGTGAAGTAACCACTAACTTCCCAACCCCAGGATTAAAATCAATTGACCTTTGCTAAAGAGACTAAAGTCACAAAATATCCATGACTGAAGTAATGACAACCGAGCGCGATCGCTCTTCCCCTCTTTTCGGGAGGGGTCAAAGGTTGCCAAGTCTTCAATCAACTTCCGGCTTCACCTGTTCACCGACTTCGCTTGCTGATTGAGAAGCCTTAAGCGCGGCTCCGTCCAAAAATTTTTCATTGACAACGGCGAGAATTTTACTAACACCGTCTTTTCCGTAACGCTTGTTGTAATAGGTTTCTACTTTGCTTAAATCTTTAGAGTTTTGCATCCCGTACTTGGGTGTACCAGTTGAGCCAGTGCATAATTTTAGGGAGGTCTTCTGGTTGTTCAGGCTCAAGCAGGTAATGAACATGATTGCTCATGATACATAAAGCATAGAGTTTAAAATTGAAACTGATGCCAGCAACAGCGTGTATAAACCCAGTTTCTACTTTCAAGTTCACTTGGGGTTGGCGACCACTAACTTGGATTTTATACTGTTCCGAGAGACGCCTCACCTCTCCTTGCATTTGCTCGTCCAGTTCCCCCATATGTTCCCAAAGGTAACGAATTGTAAATTGTTGGTCATCGAGATATCTCCCGACACCCCAAGCTTCCCCACTATTTTTAATAGCCTCAGCCGCAAGTCTATCAGCCGCAGATCCGCGAGTCATTTCGTTTCCTTTGCTACTGAGAATTGAAATCGGTACGGATGCAATAGCTTCTTTGCGCACTCCCAAAATTGAGATGCCACAGCGACAGATAGCATCGTTGCCCAAGTATTGAATCTCCGAGTAGTCAACGATCCAGTCTGGACAAACCTCATCCAATCTTTCTCTGATTGTTTGCCACTTCAAATAGACCCACTTGCGCTGTCCCCCTGGCAAGTCCCGCACCTCATGTCGATTGACAGGAAACACCTTTTTTAACTCGGCTTGAATGCGTTTGAGTTCTTCTCTAATTTCTGGTGTCATCATCCCTACTGTTACTCCAAAAGAAGTCCTGGTGTCGTTGCAGCTGTCTAAAACTTTAGAGGTCATAAACGTCAACCTTTGCGATCGACAATTGCACAAGTGCGTCACAGAGTATGGCGAGGATGTGATGCTCAGTGCTGCCAATGAACTGAAAAGAACAGGAGTGCTGACCAATAAAGAAAATCCCACAGGCTACTTTCTGGGGTGTCTGAAGAATGGCATGGGCGTGATGCCAGCCGCCGTACACAATGCGCCCCAAGATGAGGATGAGACACAGAGCAAGCCTACATGTAGCACCACCGAGATGGGACAAGCGATGAAACCAGTGGCTAGCTTTTCTCACGCTGAAACTAACCCACGAGTTACTGTTGCAAGGCTGATTATGGATGGGCAGTATGAGCGGGCAGCTATTATGTCGGGATTGTATGGGGTTAACTATGAGGAGTTAGTGGCAGAGTGCGGGGTGGATGACCCTAGGGCGACGATTTTGCTGAGGAGGGTGACCAATTAATCACGTCGATCGCACTCTTTGATAGAGGCACTTCTTCACCGATGGCGACCCTTGAAGAGTGCGCTGTGTCCCCGTGCATGCGATCGCACACGGCTAATTGTAAAGTCTTGTAAAAAGCGATGACTTGAAGTGCGATCGCATCCCCAACTGTGCGCTCCACACAGCACCTCACTGCTTGAAGGCGGCTAATTGTTCTGTACGCCGTGACAAGATGGAGGGTTCTGCCAAGGACTATAGCGCGTGACTGTGGATGCATCGTAGGTCAGGACGACCTCAAGAATGAGAATTCCTCGTCCATTATTGGAAGAACGCATCAAACTGTGGATTCTACAGGCTCACGCTTGTTTAACTTTTTTCTCAAATGTCTGAATATTGGGATTATTCAACACAAACCCAGAGTCAGTCTCTTCGCCTATAGTCCCACTAATCGCTGCCACCCAAGAGTCCCAGTTAGCTTGGGCGTCTGTCAACTTCTTCCATATTTTGGGTTTAACGGTGATGGTGATTTCGCGCGACTCACAGTTGACTTGAAACTCCTGCCAACCGTTGTCAACGGTCTTTGGTTGTGGTAACTCGTTGATTTTGACAGTGACTTCTAATTTCCCTTGAATCATGTTGGCGCTCAGATTTTTGAACTACTGACCATTTGATTTTAAGCTTGTAGGTAGGGACATGGAAAGAATACGCAAACGAAGTAGTTAATTAAAATCTTTGCCTGTGACGGTGTTGTTCTTCTACTTCTAGTTGTTGTTCTAAGACATACTCCCTTAATCTTTCCCAACCCCATCTTGTAGCTGCGGAAAGACTCAAACTCCTCCCTGTTCGGAACAAAATATAATCTTCGTTAACGTCAGCAATAGTTTGATTCCGTAAATCAGTTCCCCACATTCTTCCGGCTTGTTCCCACCATGCAGAGCTTGGGCTGATAAAATTAGGATTGTCCAAATATTCATCTTTCCAGTAGCGGGAATTCCAACGTTGAGCTATCGCCTGAATTAGAGTTGCATTGGCATAAAAAGGTTGAGAATTTTCTGTGATCCAGTACCAATAGGCAATCGTGGCACATATAGCATCTTCAAAACCCTCAACACAGTTGAGGAGCGCCTCTTGAACATCCTCGCGAGTCAAATCTACACCGATATATGCCAAAGCATACTTGTATTTACTGAAAATTTCTTCTTTGATTTCAATCTCAAAGTCGTTAAATAGTGAAGCTCTTATAAATGACTTTAAACACAGCATAAACAGAGCAGGCAGGAGTATATTAGTTACCCTCATAATACCAATAACCACGTGGCAGCGCTATGTAGTCACTTGTAAAGTGTATTGAG
>CAZZYE010000237.1:0-9358 GCA_964658145.1 uncultured Stigonema sp. | reverse complement strand
CTTTACGAACGTGCCTCTACAGTTCCAGATAAATCCTACATTCGTGGGGATTGGCAGTCAGGATATGAATCCCTAAAGCAAGAGTTTGATTATTGGATTGATGATGTAGAAGGACAAATTCCGCCGGAACTGCACGGTACCCTGTTTAGAAATGGTCCAGGGTTGTTGGATGTAAATGGGCAACGTATTCATCACCCGTTTGATGGCGATGGTATGATCAGCCGCATAACCTTCGCCAATGGTCGTGCCCACTTCCGCAACCGCTTTATCCGCACTACTGCCTATATGTCAGAGCAAAAAGCTGGCAAAATCCTTTATCGCGGCGTCTTTGGTACGCAAAAACCTGGTGGTTTGCTGAACAACGCCTTTGACTTAAGACTGAAAAATATTGCCAACACCAACGTTATTTACTGGGGAGGTAAACTGCTAGCGCTTTGGGAAGCGGCTGATCCCCATCGCCTTGACCCTCACAGGTTAGAAACTTTGGGCAAAGAACACTTCAACGGTGTTTTGTCCGAAGGCGAAGCTTTTGCAGCACATCCACGTATTGACCCCAGTTGTAGTCAAGATAATGGTGCGCCTGGGTTAGTCAATTTTTCCATTAAGCCGGGATTATCCTCCACAATTACTATTTTCGAGTTAGACCTGACAGGCAAGGTAGTACGGAAGTACTCTCACAGTATTCCGGGTTTCTGTTTCATCCACGATTTTGCAATTACTCCTAATTACTGTATATTCTTTCAAAATCCAGTCGCCTTTAATCCCATACCTTTTGTCTTGGGAATGCGTGGTGCAGGCGAATGTGTGAAGTTTCAGCCAAATCAACCGACTCGCATTGTGATTATTCCCCGTACCCCTCAGCAAGGGAAGGTACAGATTCTAGAAACTAAATCGGGTTTTGTCTTTCACCACGCCAATGCTTTTGAGGTGGAGGATGAGATTGTTATTGACTCGATTTGCTACGAATCTTTTCCAGAGGTGAAACCAGAAAGCGATTTCCGGGAAGTTGATTTTGATGCTCTTAAGCCTGGGCATCTGTGGCGGTTTCATCTTAACCTTAAGGATAAAACCGTGCAGCAGCAGTTGATTGTTGGTCACTGTTGTGAGTTTCCCACCATACATCCTGACAAGGTGGGACGCCCTTATCGCTACTTATATATGGGTGCGGCACATACAGATACTGGTAATGCTCCGTTGCAAGCATTTATGAAAGTTGATTTAGAATCGGGAGAAAGACAAATTTGGAGTGCTGCACCCCGTGGTTTTGTCAGTGAGCCAGTTTTTGTCCCACGAACCCCCCATATGCCCCCTTCTGAAGGGGGGACAAAGGGGGATGAAGATGACGGCTGGGTGCTGGCTTTGGTTTACGACTCCACACACCATCGCTCAGATGTGGTGATTTTGGATGCAAGTGATTTAAATAAAGGAGCGATCGCCCGGCTGCACCTGAAGCATCACGTTCCTTACGGTTTACATGGGAACTTCACGAATGAGGTGTTCGTGCCAAATAGCTAAAAATGCCTCCCAGAGATACCATTCACCAAATTGTAAAACAAGCCATTATTAAAGATGGATGGAGTATCACAGACGATGCCTACGTGATTTCGTATGGCGATCGCTTCAAGTTTGTAGACCTGGGAATTGAGGGACGGTTTATTGGGGCTGAACGTGAAAATAGCCGAATTGCAATCGAGATTAAAGAATTTCGAGGTCGATCCGCAATTGCTATTAAGAAGACGTACTAAGTCCCGTCCCAAGACGGGGGTATGGTACCGATTTTATGCTTAATGACACAAAACTATAGGTATCAAAGCTTATTTTCGTATAAATTTTGCTTGTTGCCTCTAAGAAAAGCCCTATGGGCAACTGCTGCGGCTGCTTCTAGAGATTGAGTCAAGATAAAATCAGAAGCACCAGTCGCTGTAACTGTGTGAGAGTTACAAAGTTGGCAACGGATAGGTAACGGATGTAACGGATGAATTGTCTTTGAGTCCTACAAATTACTCATCCGTTCGTGGGTCATCCGCTGCAAATTTTCGTGTTTTGGTGCGAAATTTTATAGCCAGCTTATTGAAAACTTTACCAAAATACCAGTACAGCTACTGGTATTTTTTTTGTTGCAATATAAATAAAATTTAATTAAGAAAAAAACAATCTAATGTTTGCCTATCAAAGATTACAGCCCAATACGGTTCAGTTAAGGCTGATCGGTAGGAATTTTAGGTTGTGTAGAGACGCGAAATTTGAGCCAGCGCTGCAGGAGGGTCTCCCTCCGTAGGCGACTGGCGTCGCGTCTCTACATAGGCTATCGGTTGGTAAATTATCTTAAATGAACCGTATTGGATTACAGCCTCAATAAAAATACATGCAAGCTCAAAAAAACTTGCGGAAAATACGTATGAAGCAGTCATTTATATCTGATCGGACTTCGACTAACTCCAAAACACAAGAGACGATAGATGAACTAGACACTTTGACCGACGTTGACGACCATTTGCAATTTGCCACCCAGGTTATTCAGCGAGACGACATTCCTGATGCAGTGCGGGGCAAAATCGACCAGCAAATTAACCATATTCAGAAGCGGAAACAGAGATTTGAGCAGCTAGAAAACTTGGTGATTAGCCGTTTGTCTCGTGAGCGATCGCTCGCCATATCAGAAAATGTGTTGCGTCTTTTGACACGATTATTTGAGCAACTAGATGGACATTTGCGATCGCAGTGGGAGCAGTACAAGCAGCGTCAAGCAGCAATTGAGCAGGAAACTATCCCGGATCTTGCCTCATTCACTGCCCAAGAACAAGGTATCTACCAGCATCTGCTGGATGATGCCATCTCAACAACAATGGCAAAGGTAAGTCATTGTGTTGAGGAATACCGAGAGAAAACCATCTCGCAAATACGCAGTGCTATCTTTGATGCTCAAGCTTTGTCAGCACTGGAAGGGGTTGTGAAAACTGAGGCTGAGGCAATTCTTAAGCAAGCTCAGCAAAATCTGCAAACAGAACTGCAACATAAAACTGAAAAAATTTCTCAACCAGCGAAAAAAGCAAGTCGCCAGTTTGATAGCAAATTTACTGAGGCGTATAGCCGATTAGAGGCGCTGGCTGGGCGGGTTGAGATTCAAAGCACTGTGAATGATGGTTTCCAACTCAACACATCTGATGTATTTGCGTCTATGCAAGAACTTAGGCAAGAGATGGACTCCAAAGACAGCTCTATAGCCATGGGAGGACTAGCTGCTGGTGCGGTGATTGGCTCTGCTATTCTACCAATTGTTGGCAAAGTTGTAGGTGGATTCATTGGTTTTATCGCATCGGCTGGTATCTTTTCTTCATTGGATAAGCGCAAGCAGCAACTTTGGGAGAAACTGCGCCCCTCATTGGATTCTTATTTTGACGCTCTAAATGGTAAGGGCGGGGAAACCCCGCCCCTACGGTCATATTGTGGTCTACCTAAATGAATATTGCGCTCCGCCGCACGGACGAAACCACCCCATACTTGACTATTCTGTCAATGCGTAATTCCTAAGATTTTCTACCTGCGGTGAAACTTCACTTGTAAACCATCGCGAGGATGCGGTGTGGGAATCATAACCATATCTAGATTTTGTCCAGGTACTAGTTCCCATTCATACTCACGCACCAACAGCGCTGCGAAAAGCTTCATTTCCAGCTTGGCAAATTCCTTACCCAGACATTCTCGCACTCCACCGCCAAAGGGTACGTGGCTAAAAGGTTTTGATTTATCTTCAGCCCGTTCTGGTCCAAAGCGCTGCGGGTCAAACTGCTCGGTCTCAGTATATATACTACTATCTTGATGTGTCCTAGTGATTTGGTAAAAGGCAGACCAACCTTGGGGAATTAGGTAGCCATTGAACTCACAAGACTTGATCGCTTGCCGAAAGCCACCGCCAACTGGAGGAAGGACTCGCAGAACTTCCTTGAGCACTTGCTCCAGATAGGTCATTTGCTTGAGATGTTCCAGCGTTAGCGGTTCCTCAAATCCCAGTTGTTGTTGTTCTGCACGGGCAGATGCTAGCACTTCTGGATGCTGCGCTAACAGTAGACATAGGGATGCGATCGCTGATGTTAACGTTTCATGTCCGGCGAATAGTAACACTAGCACTTGCTCTTTGAGTTCCTGCAAGCTCAGGCTGTTCCCGTCTTCGTCTCGCGCTTGCAACAGTATTCCTAAGGCATCTTGACTGGAATTGGGCTGCTGTTGACGCTGACGCACGATATCTTCAATTTTTGCTAGTAGCTGCTGCCGAGAACGCAGCGCCCGACCAAACTTAGTCCAGGGTAACTGCAGAGGGATTGTAAACAAACCGTCACAATATTCTTCAAACCATTCCCCAAAATGGCTATCTGCGGCTGAATCCGTTCCTACAAGCAACTTGCAGGCGACATCAAAAGTGTATTTTCTCAATTCAGGATACCAGGTTAACGTACCCATACGCTCCCATTTGTCTAAATAACTGTGGGTAATGTCCTTTATTGTGGAGACATACCCCACCAGCGCCCTAGGTTGGAAGGCTTGCGATAGCAGCTTGCGGCGCTGTTGGTGTTCACCGCCTGTCTGCATTGGGATAGAGGCTGGTCCTAGCAAGACTTGGGTGCTATAAGGCCAGCTGATAGAAAAATACTGATTCTCGTTCGATAACAAAAAGCGGATAGCTTCAGAGCCGATCATCATGACCGTGGGACGCCCAAACAGATGGGTTTTGAAGATCGGTCCATATCGTTGCTGTCGCTTCTTAGCAAAGTCTGGATCGCGAAAAAAGCTGATTGTTTCACCGATGAGGGGCAAACCGAAGTTGCCTGGGGGTAAAGGTAGCGATCGCTCGGCATGTGTGGTCATTGCAGTTGTTATGCGATATAGCAATCCTATTTGATTTTTAAACGAACCGCCAAGACGCCAAGGACGCTAAGGAAAGAGAGGATTTTACGAATCATTTAGGATATAGCATGTTAGCGTTGAATAAAATGTAACAAAATTTACGTTTTTCCGATTTTTTCCGAAAAAAGGCTACGCTAGATATATATCCGGTTCGCAAAGATACCGCGATTAGGAGAAAATAGTATGATTTCAACTTCCCTGCTGCCAGTGGAGAGTCCTTCCCCTGCGCACATTTGCCCATTTGATCAAGCCTGTAGCTACCTAGAGTCAGCGGCTCGTGAATTAAGGCTCGAACAAGGTATTTTGGAGATCCTCAGCAACCCACGCAAGGTCGTCACGGTTTCCATTCCGGTGAAACGGGATGATGGTGAAGTACAGGTTCTAGCTGGACATCGAGTGCAGCACTGCGATATCTTAGGTCCTTACAAGGGTGGCATTCGATACCATCCGGCTGTGACATTGCGGGAGGTGTCAGCGTTGGCAATGTTAATGACCTGGAAATGTGCGCTGTTAGGTATTCCCTACGGTGGTGCTAAGGGAGGCATTGCTATAGATCCCAAACGTTATAGCGTTGGTGAACTGGAGAGGATCACCCGTCGATACATTAGCGAGTTAATTAAAGATATTGGTCCAGCGGTAGATATTCCCGCACCAGACATGGGTACTTCTGCCCGTGAGATGGCTTGGATGATGGACACCTACTCTGTGAATGTCGGTCATGCTGTACCAGGAATTGTGACTGGTAAGCCGCTTTCCATTGGTGGTTCGCTGGGACGGGAAATGGCAACCGGACGCGGCGTGATGATTATTGTGCGTGAGGCGCTGGCGGATCTAGGCAAGTCGTTGGTGGGAACGCGAGTGGCGATCCAAGGTTTCGGAAATGTCGGAAGTGCTGCGGCTTTATTGCTGCACCAAGCGGGAGCCAAGGTGATAGCTGTCTCAACAGGAACTGGGGGAGTCTTTTCGGAAGTTGGTTTAGATATCCCAGCTTTGAAAGCTTATGTTGCTGAGAACCATAAGAGTCTTGTTGGTTTCCCGCAAGCATTACCAATTAGTAATGCCCAGTTGCTGACTTTACCCTGTGATGTGCTCATCCCTGCAGCTTTAGAAAACCAGATTACTGAGGAGAATGTGAATCAGGTGCAAGCAGAGATTGTCGCAGAGGCGGCTAATGGTCCAGTGACTCTCCAAGCAAACCTGGCGTTAGAGGCGCGGGGTGTGACGGTGCTACCGGATATCTTAGCGAATGCGGGCGGTGTTGTGGTGAGTTATCTGGAGTGGGTACAGGGTCTTTCCTATGTATTTTGGGATGAGGAACGGGTGAATCGGGAAATGGAACAGTTGATGGTGCAGGCTTACCGTCAGGTGATCCAGCAATCGAAACAGCGACAAATTCCTCTACGGTTAGCAGCATACACTCTGGGTGTGGGTCGTGTAGCTCAGGCGCTTACTGACAGAGGTCTTTATCCTTAATCTTCTCTATCCCAAGCTATTTAATGCACTACACTTTTTTCTTGTGGGATGTGGCACTAAGCGCCCGTCCTAACACAGCAGGGCGGGCAAGGATGCCCACCCCACAAGATATGTATTTTGTTAAGTGCCATACATCTCAAAAGTAAGCTCACAGCTTTTCCAAACCATCCATCTCAGTAACAGCCAGTGGTAGGCAGGGCTATGCCGCACAAAACCCGGATATGGTGCAATACGGTTCAGTTAAGGAAAATTGTAGGTTGGGCTTACCGTGGGGAAACCCAACAAAGCCACGAGAATGTTGGGTTTCGTTCCTCAACCCAACCTACACACTACGCACTTATCAGGTTTCTAGTTCTAACTGAACTGTATTGGGATATGGTGGGCAATACCTACACTACTTTATCTAAATTTAAACAAATCTTAACTAATACATAATACTTAGATATTCTAAATTTAATCTTTTTAGACAGGTGCAAATCTCATCACTAAATAGCTTTGAAGTTTTAAGACGATACGCTATTATTTTTTTGTGAGAGAAAAAAGCTTTCAAATTCATGCAAATAGTACAAAAACTAGCATGGGCAAGCGCTGGCATTGCCCTGAGTTTTGCTGTCATGGGGATCAAGACAATGAGAACACAGGCTGCTGCTGTGCCGAATATCTCCGTACTAGCCGCGAAAGACGACGCAAATCGCTACCATAGTAAACCTGATATCTACGGTCAAGAGGTAGCCAATGCTTGGGGGTTGCACAACAGAGTCAGCCGTGCAACCATACAAAGCAATTCATTACGGACGCCGCTGTTGAGTGCAACTGTACAGGGGGCTTCTGTGCCGAACCAGGTACAGGTTCCAAGTTCCATGAGATCGCAACCGTTTGACGTTGAGCGTAAACTTAATTTGCCTGTTGGCTTTCAAATTGCTGTTTATGCGCGCATTCCAAACGCACGCTTTATGGCGATCGCTCCCAACGGCGATCTACTGGTTTCCCAACCCAACTCGGGCAAGGTAGTGATAGTAAGCAATAGGGCTGGTGGCGATCCGATCGTCACAGACTTCGTAACTGGGCTGCGGAAGCCGCATGATATTGTATTTCACAGCATCGGCTCTACGACCTATGTCTATATCTCGGAGACGAACCAGATTAATAGGTTTGTTTATAACTTTGGAGACAAAAGCGCCCACGATCGCCAAATCGTTGTTACAAACCTCCCCGACAGCAGCAGTCCCGAATTTCACGGTAGTTACGCACACGAACTTAAAAACATTGCCCTTGATGCCAACAATAAGCTTTACGTTTCCATCGGCTCTAGCTGCAATGCTTGCCTTGAAGATACGGTCAGCAGTCCGATTCGGGGTTCCATCTACCAGTACAACGCTGACGGTAGTAATGGTCGTCTGTTCGCTCGCGGTCTGCGTAATGCCGAGGGTCTTGCCATGCTGCCTGGGACGAACGATCTATGGGTAGTAGTCAACAATCGCGACGAGATTGCATATCCGTTTAATGATAGTAACAGCAAATCCGGTCAGGTGATTACGTCCTATGTGGACAATCATCCACCTGAGGAGTTTACTCATGTGCGCGATGGCGGAAACTATGGCTGGCCCTTTGCCAATCCTAACCCTGACACCTCTAGCGGCTACGACAATATGCCATTTGACCTCGATGTTCAGTTCAACGCCGACGGTCATGTGAATCTCAACAGCCTGGATCGGATCAACAAGGGAATTCAGGCGCATTCGGCTCCATTGGGGCTGAAATTCCTGCAAAATACCTTATTTCCTGTCGCCTATCGCTCCGGGGCGGTGGTGGCTTTACATGGTTCGTGGGATCGTGCTCAAAAAACGGGTTATAAAGTCATTTATTTCCCTTGGGACACAACGACTCAGCTACCTAATCAGCAAGTGGATTTAGTAACAGGCTGGTTGAATGACTCCGATCAAACGTTTTGGGGACGACCAGTGGATGTGGTTGTCGATTTGCAAGGAAATCTCCTGATTTCCGATGACCAGAGCGGTACTATTTACAAGTTAACTTATACCGGGCTGTAAACTAACCAGTGCTAGTTGTCAATGATAAAAAAGAAATGACAACTAAGCACTCTCTCGTTAATCGCAGCATCTCTGTAGCTTGAGCCAGGAGAGTGTCAATCCTCACTTTGTTTACCAAACAGTTCATCTAAATCACGAAAACCACTTACTACCCGTTGAATTTCTATTCCTCCTTCGATGAGACAATAGAATATTAGATAATCATCAACAGGAAAACTACGCAACGAAGGATAAAGTTCATCTCGCTTGCGTCCCATGTTGGGGAAATCAGCCAATCTCCTACATCTATCGTTGATTTTATTGAGTAATTTATCTGCGGTATTAAAGTTATGATTAGATGCAACGTAATCGATAATACTTTCAATATCTCGACTGGCAGGAATAGTAAATCTACAAATGTTAGTCATTCACCTGCGTGTTCCCTAGCTTTATTTAATTTGGCTTGCAGTCGGTTAAAGACGGTATCAGCATCTACTACTTCGCCCCGTCTTGATGCTTCTATACCAATCATGATTTCCTTTTGTAATTCCTCCTTCCGTCCTTGATAAATGTCTTGCTGCTGTACAAACATTTGTAGTGCTGCTTGAATCACTTCCGATGCTGAGGTATATTTACCGCTTTCTACTTGGTTTTGGATGAATTGTTCCATGTCTGGGGTTAGCGATACGTTCATTGCTCTTTACCTACCATTTTTGTTGTATTGTATTGCCCTTATTAGAAAGGGTACAAAGCCCAAAACCACTGAAATTAATACTGTTATAGATTCAGAACATATCAATTGTACTTCAGGTAGTGACTGTAGAGCGAGGAGAGGGTGTTTACCGCTTGATGATATCGCGTGGTTGCGCTGTCCCTCTTTAATTACGAATTAGGAATTACGAATTACCTCTTCATACTCGTTTGCTGCGTTTAAACGAATTACGAATTATCAA
>CAZZYE010000236.1:0-9366 GCA_964658145.1 uncultured Stigonema sp. | reverse complement strand
TCGATTTGTTAATTGATCGGGAGTGCGGTTTGTGGCACTTGGCTAATAAGAGTGCGATCGCATGGGCTGATTTGGCACGGCTAGCGGCGAAAAAAGCTGGTGTTAGTGTAAGCGGTCTGATTGCCCGTCCTACGCGAGAACTTGGTTTAATCGCTAAGCGTCCAACTTACAGCGTTCTCGGTAGCAGTCGGGGTGAATTGCTCCGTTATTGCCTGTTGAAATATATACCAACATGCATACATGTTATTGTTGTCGGCTCCTGATGCTATCGAGCCTGCATACACCACTCCATTCGCTACTGGCATCGAATCAAACAATCACTCCATGTCCATTTTATGGCTATTTGTGGTTCAATTACCTGAAAATTGCTGTAAGTGTAGAGCGTCTTCCACCCGTTGTTGTCAATAAAACAGTCTAATTGATACCTAGAGGGGCGATTTTTGCCTTCGCGAAGCGTCTCCGTCAGGAGAAGGTTGCCCAGGTTTTACCAGGTTTCACGTAGGGGCTGCACAAGTTCAACATCGTTGCCGCTGTTATCTTGAACGTGAGCCAATCGAGTGCGGATGATGGGAACATCCTCAGGTTCAATAATGATTTTGACCCCGCGACTTCTCATCGCCGCTACCGTTGCATCAACATCAGCTACTCGAATACCGACGTGGTTATACCCTTGGACGTCGATTAGCTGCTTCTTAAAATCTTCAGCATTTGCTGGAAGTGGGGAGAGTCTTTGAGGAACACCATTCCCAATGACATCAATACGAAAGCCATTCCTTTCTATGAAGGCGAAATCAATTCCTGGCAAATCGGGGGATGAAAATCTCTGCACTTCTTTAAACCCCAGATTTTGGGCATACCACTGCTCTGTTTGTTCGAGGTTGGGAACCCTAATGGCGACGTAACTAGCAGGTTGAGGTTGTGCTTGAGTGACGCGGAGATCCTTTTGAGGTTGATCTTGCGCGCGAGAGTTGGTAAAGGAAGTGGCAAGGATAATGCCTGTAGCCATGACAGGTACAAAGTACAAGATGGTTCGTTGAATCCGATTCATGCGACTTTTCCTTCTTCTGCTGTTTTCTTTTAGCTAAGACTGATACACTTAATGTTCGTGGTCGTTTCGCCGACTCTATGACTTTTTACCGATCATGGAACTTAAAAAATGACTATTGACCAATGACGCTCTGACGCTTATCGGTGAGGTAGTGATTCATCTCCGCCCTAGATAGGGCTACACTAATAAGGTTGTTAGGAGTCAAGAAACTCCTTTGAATTCAGAACGCAAGAGCCGCACCTGCCGGTCTGCGCCGATCGCTAGCACCGTAGAACAAACCCGACAACGGGTCCACCAAGATCGACTCTGATGCTCCCCAAGGGAGGGTTTGACTATCAAAGTTGAATCCCGTTTGTGATAGCGACTGTATGGTGTCGGGTGATAAGGAATCTTGTTCGAGGTTGATCGAATTGGGCAGCCCTTGGTAATGAAAGCGAGGATAGTCTACAGCGTCTTGAATATTAAAGCCGTAGTCGATCACGTTAGTGATCACACTTAGAACAACCGTGCTAATAAATGAACCTCCAGGGCTGCCAGTGACCATAAAGACTTTGCCATCTTTAAAGACAATGGTTGGACTCATAGAACGCTGAGGTCGCTTACCTGGTTCAATAGCGTTTTGACTTCCTTGCACTAAGCCAAACAGGTTAGGTGCTCCCGGCTTCGACGTAAAGTCGTCCATCTCATCGTTCAGGAAGAAACCTGTATTACCAGCAATCACGCCAGCGCCAAACGGAGCGTTAATTGTATAAGTTACCCCCACTGCGTTCCCATAGCGATCGACGATTGAGTAATGAGTGGTGTTAGTCCCCTCGTTTGTAGTTACACAAGAGTAGACAAAGCAAGGTGGGGTAGCACCAGATTCGGGGATCTGATCCCGAACTCGCGCCGCATAGTCTTGAGAAAGTAGTCGCCCCAGAGGAATTTGGATGAAGTCTGGATCTCCTAAGTAAGTATTTCGGTCGGCGTAAGCGTACAGCATTGTTTCCAGCATGCGTTGCACACTTGTAGGCGAACGGAACCCCAACTCGGAAAGCGGGTAGCCTGACAAAATATTTAGCATCTCACAAAGAACACTGCCGCCTCCGGGAGGTGGGGAAGAGATGATGTCATAACCTCGATAGTTGCAGCTCACTGGCTGCGTTTCTTCCACTGTGTAGTCCGCCAAGTCCTTTTTAGTCAGAATCCCATTATTTTCTGAGCTAGCTTTGACCAACTCATCAGCAATAGGCCCTTTGTAGAAAGCCTGCGGTCCCTTAATCGCAATCAGCTTTAGAGTCTTAGCCAAGTTTTTCTGTACCAAACGATCGCCCACTTGGTATGGGGTCGTGCCGTTTTTCAAGAAAATGGCGGCGACATTAGGTCCAGATGCAAAGTTTGCAGTATTAGAACTTAGGTTGCTTATGTCTCCCGGCTGCAAAATATAGCCCTTCTCAGCCAGCCGAATCGCCGGAAGTATGACTTGCTTGCGACTCATAGTTCCATATTTTGTGAGTGCCCGGTCGAGACCTAAAACTGTGCCAGGAACTCCGACCGCAAGATAACCAGTGGTACTCAGTCCGGGGATCACATTGCCGTTCTGATCGAGGTAT
The DNA here is from genome assembly GCA_964658145.1 of uncultured Stigonema sp. Taxonomy (GTDB): domain Bacteria; phylum Cyanobacteriota; class Cyanobacteriia; order Cyanobacteriales; family Nostocaceae; genus Stigonema. Next base: position 6,726 of record CAZZYE010000236.1, on the reverse strand, counting down.
AGATTCGGCGTTGCTGCTAATGGTGCCTTAAGATCGAAAATTGATCAAGGTATTTTTACCGTTAGCCAAATGGATCGTCATGAATCCACCGCCACCAATATTGCCACAGCAGGGGTCAACCACAGAAGAATGCATACCCCACAGCAACAGCTGCGTCTACGGCGTTACCACCATCTTTCAAAATCCGCAGCCCAACAACGGAAGCATATTTTTGCGAAGTGGTAACCACACCGTTCCTGCCTTCTACAGGCAGTGGGGCTGAAACCCCTTTAGAAACACTAACTCCAAAGTTAATGAATAAAGCTCCAACTGCCAAAACCAGCAAATTGCTTCTCATATTGGTAACTTCTTGACTTTGCTTAACTCTAGTAGATGAGCATCGACACAGAAACGTACGCACTTCGACACTGGGGTGCATTTGGGAAAACACAAGTGATGCACCTTACTACTGTTTCAATGTAATGCCTGGTATGCTACTTATACCCCAATCCCTAACGCATTCGCTTAAAGATGATTCCTACTTCCGAACTAATTGCTTACTCTGTTGCTTCTGTGCTTTTTCCGGACTGAAGTTCTTCTTGTTTGTGGGTTTCGATGATGGAGTCAGTCTTTGGGTAGGCGACACAGATCAGCACATATCGTTCATCTATGTTATCGTCGCTTAAAAACGACTGGTCAGACTGGTCAACTTCACCATCCATGAGTTTACCAGCACAGGTTGAGCAAGCACCAGCTCGGCAAGAAGAGGGCAGATCAAGACCAGCTTCTTCAGCAGCGTCTAGAATATACGTATCGTCCTCAACCTCGATTGTTTGGTTTACACCTTCAGCCTCGTTAATTAGTGTCACTTTAAAAGTTGCCATTCTTCAGTAATACTCTCTTTTGCTAACGGCAGTATAAGTTATCCTAAAGCAAATGCTACGGCGTCACAGAGGGTGGAATCATCTACACTTGTGGATTGACTTCGATGGGCATGTTCAATTTGATGCGAATAGTGAGTTCGCAGGCGTTATGATGGTTGTTGGGTTCGTATGTAGACATAAGTTTCGCTTCTGTTGCTCATTAACAAATTGTTTGAATTGAGGGTTAAGCTTTTTGGCGTTGCTGAACCAAAATATGAATTAGATGCTCGCAACACTCCAAAGGCGGTACTCGTCGAATTCTTTTTTCTTAGCTTCTAGCTTTGCCTTCACCTCGTGGAGTTTCGATTGAATCTCCGCTTGGGTTTCTTTCGCCATTAATTGAATGTTTACAAAATATGCTCAATATAATCTCTACCTTTGGAATGTTTTAGTATAGTTTATACAACTTATACCTAATTCAAACGTTTGCTAAGCCGCATAGCAGCTTAATTGGTAACCGACCACGGGGTTGTCATCGATAAAAACTTTGGTCCGGGTAAAAAAATTCTTTCGGAGTGGGATATTCAGGCAGTGCGATCGCCAAGTTGGGGCAAGGGGTATCTATAACTATGACTCCGAATCTGAAGATTTCCGAACCAATACTAGCTCAATTTAATTGGCATAGAGAAGGGCATAAATATTACTATTTACCTGACGGTGTTTCTGTTAATTGTCCCAGTTCAATCAGTATAGGCACTCCCTTTTCTCTAATCGCCAATTGGTTGATTAATCATTACGAAATGCATCAATTAATTGCTAATTATGATGAATTGGGAGTATTTTCTTCGCTGACGCTAGAAACATTCCTGATATTCAATGTTTAATATTTTGATCCACTAACATCTAAATTATTACGCCGGTCAGCTGCCACTACTCGTAAGTTGGGCATCAGCTTTTTTGAGTATGTGCGATCTGCGCATTTCTAAGAGTGGAACAATCCCTTCTCTCGCGACTATTATTTGCGAGAAATCTTCTCTTAATCCCAACGGGAAGGTCATGGCACCCAGAATAATTGCTTACCCCGAATTATTGAGAGGATACAATATTATATAGATAATGCTTAGGTATGTTGGCTTTCGGTCTACTAAAATTGTGTCAGGTGAGTGTCGGGATGCGTCATCACCTCGGCACACCATGTAGGACTGATATCTCAATACCACTTGTCATAAAGAGCTGTTAACTTATACATAGAAGCCCAAAACTCAATAAGTAGTTGGACAGAATTAATTACACAATATCATTGCGGATGGAGCGAAGCGGAATCAAGCAATCACAAGGGTTAGGCTTGCTTCACCTCATTCGCAATGACTGTAAATATTTTTGTCCACCTACTTATTATTAATAGGGTTTTTACGGAATTGATTCCACAAGTTTACCGGGAATTTTCAGTATGAAGAACTTTTGGATTGGTTTCCGAATCGATGAAATTACAGTCGATCTCTGACTTTTGTATGATTTAAATTGAGCAAAATACGTTAACATAAGAAAAGCTATAAAATGTATAGTTTTAATAAAATTTTAAGTTATAAGTTTTGATGATGAGTTTTTTATCTTATGGTGAAGCGATCAGTCCAGGCATCACTTACTGGAATTGAACAAGCTAAAAGAGCGTTTGTCTGCAAGGGGTGGACTCAGGAAAATTTGGCGTGGGAAATCAACTTAAAGACTCGACAACCCATTTGGCGGTTTTTCAGTGGCCGTCCGGTCGAGCGTCATACTTTTCTGGAAATTTGTTCCATATTGGAATTGAATTGGCAGGATATCGCTGCCGACCTCCCGGCCGAATTCTCCGCTCCTGGAGTTGTTGCCTTGGCGCATGTCTTAGATATTGATGTTTTGGTGCAACAGGTGCGTAATCAACGGCAAGACAAAATTCAAGACCAGTGCGGTATCTTGCAGTTATTAGATATCGGTCATCCCGTCAGCATTGATGACATATATATAGATGTGAATATTTTGTCGGAAATTGCCAGCAAACAATGGTTAGATATTTCTGACCTGCCTCACCTTGGTTCCGAAGACTTTGACAGCTTTGGCAAAGGTCAGGTTGACGAGAAACAAATACCCGGTATGCAGGCTCTCGTTACCTACTCCAAGCTCAGGGTGCTGGGTAAACCAGGTTCCGGTAAAACCACCTTCTTACAACATCTCGCTATTGAGTGTAACCGAGGCGTATTGGCGGCGAACCAGGTTCCTGTTTTCATCGTACTGAGGAATTTTGCTGAAGAATCACGCTTACAAGGTGAGTTCAGCCTATTAAACTACATTCGCTCCTGTTTTCTGACGTCTGGAATTACAGAAGAGTCAATCATTGAAACCTTGCTTGGTGCAGGCAGAGTTTTGCTGCTGCTTGATGGCATGGATGAAGTTCTTAACCAACAGAGCAATGCTGTCTTAAGAGAAATTCGCTCTTTTTCGGATAAGTATCACAAAAATCGGTTTGTGGTGACCTGTCGAACGGCAGATCAAAAGCTGACGCTGCGAGGCTTTACCGATGTTGAGATTGCCCCGTTTACCTCTGTCCAAATCCAAGCCTTCGCTCGAAAATGGTTTGTGGCATTCACCAAAACAAACATTCTTGATGGGCAAGCACAGTCCGTTCAGTTTATTCAGAAGCTGGACTTACCTGAAAACTGGCAATTTCGCCAACTCGTCATCACACCCCTGTTTCTGCATCTTGCCTGCTGGGTGTTCAAGGGTCCGGAAAAATTTCCCACTAAGCGGACTGAGTTTTATAAGCAAGGCCTAGATCTTCTCTTGGGCAAATGGGATGAAGCTAGAGGCGTTGAACGGGATAACGTTTACCGAGGGTTTTTATTACCACAAAAGCTCAAGTTGTTGAGTCAGATTGCGGCGGCAACGTTTTCTGAGGGTAAGTACTTCTTTGATCAAAGCGTTATTGAGCAATACATTGGTGAGTATATTCGTCATCTACCTTCTGTGCCAACGGAGCCTGAGGAACTGCAACTAGAAAGTGAAGCGGTGCTGAAGGCAATGGAAGCGCAACATGGGCTACTGGTAGAACGGGCGCGGGGAGTGTTCTCCTTCTCTTATCTAGCGTTTCAAGAATACTTTACGGCGAGAAATATCGTTGCTAGCTACAATTTAGAGGCATTGAAGCCAGCTTTAGAAGGGCTGGTCAGTCACATTAGCGACCCTCACTGGCACGAAATCTTCTTGTTGACGGCTCTGATGCTACGAAGTGCAGACTCTCTGATGCAGTTGATGAAGCAACACATTGATGCACTAGTCGCCCTTGACCCTTACCTACAAGAATTTTTGACGTGGGCCGACCAAAAATCTCGTACTACTCCCTTGCAACCAAAAGTTGCGAGTGCCCGTGCATTTTACCTTGCCCTTGCCAGGACTCCTCACATAGCTTCTGACTTTACCCTGGCCTGCACCCTCGACCAAGGCATGTTTCTGGATGCGGCATTGGATGACTTACTTCTAAAATGTGCTTTAGAGTCCAGCCCGGACTTTGCCCATGCCCATGCTTGTGCAGATGAGCTCTTGCTTGTTCTGGGCATGGTTCTGGATGTTGGACTCCAGAAATCCCTACAACAACTCTCGAATGAATTGCCGAATTTTGATCAAAACCAAGAACGGTTTCAACGATGGTGGCAGGTACACTATTCAACTTGGTCGCAACAATTGAAAACTACCATCACTAATTATCGTGACATTCACCACCACTGGCATTTTAGCCAACCGCAACAGGAACTACTGCAACGTTACTACGATGCCAATCAGTTACTGCTTGATTGTCTAAATAGCAATTGTGAAGTGACGGCAGCTATCAGGCAGGAAATTGAAGCAACCTTATTATTGCCCACTCAGAAACTTGAGGATAGGGAATGGCAATAGAGTTGTCCGAAAACTCCAAAGTAAGTTTATGCAAGGCTTTGAAACGAGAGCGATTTTTTTTTCGGGGACTGCTGATGGTATAGTCGGTCAAACTACTTGGCGACCATTGACTGATTTAATTCAAGTCTGATCAGTGTGTAATCAAGTAAAAATAGCTACTTAATTCAAGTAGGGATTGAGTTTATAGCCTTGAGAAAAAGTGCCACTTAACATCTCTAGGACTTACGCACTATACAAATTGACCATCATATGAATAGCCAGCTTGTTAAAATAAAAACCTTGCAATAACATTCCCAGGCAGAGCCTGGGAATGTTATTGCAAGACATGATTTCTGACAAAAATCTGTTCTGCGGACAATAAGATAACTGGTAGACCCAGAGCTACTCTTGCGATCGCTTCAGTCGTCCAATGTTGACCCAGTAGATGGCTAATGGATGGAACAATTGTTAAAGCAATGACGAGCCAAGGTGCGATGGCAACGAAATTCTGTTTCCAAGTCGGTTGATTGCGCAATCTATTTTGGCTCCGCAATCCACCTTGACGCCAGAACGAAAAGATGCTGAGAACAGCGAAAATATATAGCAGCCCTGCACTAACTAGCAAGCTGGTTTTTAGATTCGGAGCCAGATCAGGAGCCTGAAGGGCGATCGCGCTTAGGCAAACTCCAGCGGCTAGATACAAAACTGTAAACAGACTAAAGCGTTTCATAGCTTTCTCACATTGTTAGAATTTGACCTGAGTAATATTTGCCTGAAATTTCGCTGCTAGTCGCGCTCTGCCACAATAATCTTTTGTGCTAAACCGACAGAGTTAGAAAACATCACCTCATGACCACCAGGCATCTGCACGAGCCGAAATAGCCCCAAGCGGCTAGACGTTCTGGGATGCCAACCCCACTCGCCTTGAGGTTGGGAGTTGTCTTCCATACAGTAGAGGTAACTTTTGGGAATTGGCAGCGAGTAAAACTGCTCCAAGTCCAACTTGTCAATCCACGGTTGATACGGTTCAGACGATAAGTGTGCGTAACTCGATTGAGCCAGATCGAGGTTAGCATCGTTGAGAAATGCTTCTCGCCAAATCTCAAAAGGCATGATCATCGTATTATCGTCCGATTTTCTAGCTAGCCTGTCGAATAACGCTTGAGAGTCGGGTGGGATGTTATCTCTCTCGGCTCTCACCATCATTCATGCTACCGGCTATTCTATTCACCCCTACCCAAAAAGATTACCCATAAAGCCAGCCTCCACTTGCCCTAGAATCAAACTAGAATCTTCTGACTCTGCTGATTCCTCTCTTGACACGAATGCAGCTGCTAGCTCGCGCGTACTGCCATTACCCCCATTCCCATCAACAACAGTAGGTGCAGACAGTGGTTGAGGAACATACGCATACACACTGGCATCCAAACCTAGCTCATCCTACTAAATAACTAGATGTGACTAATAACCAGTGCAAAATCCTCTGAGGACAAACGCTCTGAGAGTTTTTCAGTGACTTACTGCCCTACAGACCTTGAAAACATTCTCTAACCGCAATTACTAGATGACATGTATAAAAATATTCTTGACAAAAATGATAATCATGTAGTGGGGAGAGGGGAGTCGGCTAAGGGTAAATCAATTGAGAACACGCATCCAAGATGGGGGACATCACGAACTGAGAGTATACCATTGTTTAGCGAGACAGCGCGTCGTGAGATCGTCAGCCCGATCCCCAATCCTGATTTATCTGTTCCCATCTGAGAAAAAGGCTGAAAGAATTCTGACGCTTCACCCTGAGGGAGTCCTCCACATTGATCCTCTATTTCAAGCAAAACACGCCCACCGTAAGCCTTACTGCGTATCCATACAATCCCACCCGGCGCTCGTGAACTTAATGGCATTTTGAACTAAATTCGATAAGGCAGATATTATTAGGTGACGATCTATTAAAATCTCCAATTCGGGCGCCACCTCA
>CAZZYE010000235.1:234-9399 GCA_964658145.1 uncultured Stigonema sp. | reverse complement strand
AATTACGAATTACGAATTATTCGGTCACCAAGAACCCAAAAAATTCCACTCCTGTTTCTCTTCTGATTTCTCTAAGTTTGTCTGTTGAATTAAATCCTCATATTCTCCTGAGTCAACCCATTTCAATAACTCGGCAGCGCGCATGACTGCCCAAGAGAAACTATATTGCGTAAAACTCAGCATTTTGGTGAACTTATCGAGATTATCAAAGCTATCGGGTGCAAACTCGCGGGCTTGAGTAAGGAAATCTTCGTGAACAGCAGGAGTTAAGTACTCGTTTGGCAACCCAGCTAATTTTATCAGTGCAGTAGTTGCCACGGCAGGATCTTGACAAGCCAACAACCCAGCACGATCGGCAGTAAACTTTGCCATCATTAACCAATTCGAGAAAGCCAGTTCCACTCCACTAGCTGCCAAACCGCCTAACCCCAGTGTGGTCATACTTATTAAGTTTTTTAAAGTAGGCAGAACAATCGCTATTTGGTGGTAGAGTAAGTGCCGACTCTTAATGTGAGCAACTTCGTGTCCCAAAACGAAAAGTAACTCATCTGGCGAAAGCCATTGCATCCCTTCTAGATTGATGCTGACAAAGGGTTTTTCTACCCCAATAGTGTAGGTTTGAATGTAACCCGCACCTCGAAACAGATACAGTTCAGGAATCGGGGCAACATCAATAATTTGGCAAGTTTCCTCTAATGCCTGATGTAGTTTGGGAAAATTGCGAGGCGTGACTCTGAGTTCATTGCCAAGGCATTGCAGCCTGAGTAAGCGATCGATGCCGTACTCGTTAACTTTTCGGAACAGCAAGGAGACACCAGGCATGTTCTCCAAAGAAGCCAAGGCTTTGCGATCAAAGGGGTGTTCGTAGACAGATGAACTCAGTCCAGTTAATACTTTTCTTGTCATGGGTTTTGAGCTTTCAATTCTCCAACTTTACGAAACCGTCGGGTCGTTACCAGTTTTTATCTGCTGTAACATCTGTTCGATTTGTCGTACTTTGTCAGTTCTCTGTTGCCCTTTAAAAACATTTAAAGCTTTTTGTAAAGATGCGATCGCTTCATCCCGTTTACCTTGTTGCCAAAGTGTTAGAGCAAGATTGGTTAACGCATCACCATAATCAGGATTAATAGCTAGTGCTTTGCGATACTCCGCAATAGCTGGTTCCCATTGCTGTTGACTTGCATAAACCAGCCCGATAGCATTGTGTGCAAGGGCATATTTAGAATCTAAGCGAATCGCTTTTTGATATTCTATGATTGCATCTTCTTTTTTCCCCTGGTGAAACAGGACATTGCCAAGCTGGAAATGCCCATAACTATCTTCTGGGAACTTCTTAATTAAGACTCGTAAATTTTTTTCTGCACCAGTCAAATCGCCCCCTTGGAATAAGGCGTTTGCCCTTTGAACGAGTTGATCGTATGCCTTCGGTTCGCGATCCTGCGATTGGTCCTGAGAGAACTGCGCCAGTACTTGTGCTTGTGCGTGTTGTCCGATAACCGCATTGCTTACCTGTGCCTGAACAAATTTTGGCATATTGGTTACAGTCAATATACCCACCATCAAGTTACTAGCAGTTTGAAAAAAAGCTGCCTTGAGAGGATTCTTTGGCTTCATGACTTAATAATTTTCTGTTACTCAAAGTTTGATAAATAGGTCCGTGTCATTAATATATATTGGGTAAGGGTAAGGGTAAATTTTCTCACTCTTACCCTTACCCTATTTAATAGTTATGTTTATTTGCGCCCACCTACTTATCAATTCAAAAAATATGTTAACAATTTTACTATATGATGATTTTACATTTTCATGAGCCAAAATGTAAGGTGTTTGCCAAAAAGACTGGGCGATCGCCCCATAATGTTTCAAAGATGTTTGAGTTGAAAGCGACGAAGGCTATTGCCTGATTTGCAAGGAAAGACCTATTGCCCCAAAATTCCACTGGAGAACAGGGACGTGGTGTCGTGATTGGCATTATTGACAAGTGAGCTTAAATTGAGTACTTTTTGAGTTATCTTATACGCTGAGATTTTCTTGGCGGAATTTATGAAACGAGAAGCCTTACGCTTGGAGAAAAATTCAGGCAACAGACTAAGCAAAATTGAGTCAAACCCAGCAGACTTGGCGCGGCTGAAAGAAGGTCCCGAATCTTCCTTAGCAGTCACTATCAAAGTGGCTAAACCTGGTTATGTACCAAGTTTTGTTAATGTTCGCGCCCAGATTTCATCCAATCTGTTTACAGCAACAGTCACAGAAAAAGATTTGCACCAACTTGAAGCAGACCCAATGGTTGTATCTTTAGGTACGCCAAAGCGTTTGCACCCAGTAACCTGATTTCAAATTTCCTATCTCTTGTCTAACTTAGGTTAACTACTAGACCTGAAAAGCGAGGCAAGAAACGGCTTTGCTTTATGAAAAAACCATTAAACTAGCTTGGTAAGGATGAGCAGATTGCCCATCCTTTGTAATGTTCCAAGCTGCAAGCAGTGCTAGAGTCCCACCATTGCGTCTCTCGTTTTACGCGAAGCATTACAACTCAATCAGTGACAGAGGTTTGCTCTTTGAATGGGATGGTTTGAGCCAACTTCCCTGATGTTCAAGATTGCTGACAGTACTACTTTACCAAAAAGATTGGCGATCGCTTATCTGTCGTAGATTTGGGGATACATAGGAAGCGATCGCCACAGATTTAGAGATTACCTAGGATGAAGGTGATATCGAGGTGACATCCCTGGATTGACAATGGCAGCCAACTCGGCTTCAGACAATTTGCTCAGTTCAGTTTCCAGTTCTTCAAGCGTGAAGTCATAGCCACGCTCTTTAGCAATCTGAATGAAAGCTTCTGGTTTAGATGCTGCTTTAAGTTTTTCCTTTAATGCTTGATCTTGTTTGACGGCTTTGAAAAGTTGAGCGGCATTTTTCTGTGCCATGATAGTCGATCTCCTACTTTAAATCTCAGATTTCAATGCAATAATTTAACTCCTGTGATTTCACCAAATCCAGCTTTAGGAGCTATTAATTGAGGTTATATACTTCGATCTTGAACCAAGGAAGAGAATGTATGATTTATTGTGACAAAACTTCACGCTATCGGCATCCGTGCGCCTATAGCGTGAAAGATATATACGTAGTGTAGGCGTTGCCTACCAAAAGCCCAATATGGTGGGCAATGCCCACCCTACGTGTATTTCAAAAATAAAATAGGAATCCTACTCCCTTGCCGTTATAAGATTACTCATCTGCTGCTCAGTTTCCTCTGCGTTCTCTGCGGTTCGTTAATAGGTATTCTTTGGGCGGGATGGAAGTATAGTACGAAAGTTGTCAAGTAGACATGAGAAACTGAGAGGAGCGCTCCTCTCAGTTTCTCAGCTTTTGGACTAAGTTACGATCACCTTAGATTTACTCTTAACAAACAGCAAAAATCCTTAACTTGTCACCTATCGGTCTTTTACGAGAAATGGAAGCAGGAAGGGCTGAGTTGGTCGGCATGAATCCCTTGAAATAGAATATTTTCTCCGGGATTCATGGTTAATAAAGCCCCCTTGTCAGTATCAACTAGTTGATGCCCAGAAACCATCCCGTTAAACCAAGTTGAGGCATCAACGTTGCCCCAACCCTGAAGTTCTACCTCATCCTTACCGACCTGAAAATTGCTAAAATCATACTCCCCAGGTTGTAAGTCATCTTTTTTGATTACAAAGGTGTTATGGTTGGCTGTACCGGCCATGACACTGTTACCATCCTTATCGGTCAAGGCGTCTTTATTATCCTGATTACCGGTTAAAGTATCTCCCAATAATTTCACGGAACTGTCATTAATCTCCATTACAGTTATGTTTGTAGCGCTTTCAAATTTATGCTCATAAGTCCCTCTAACGTCTTCTGTAATGGATTTCGGGTCGTCGCTAGGCTCAGTATTAAGTGTTTTATTCTTGTAATTAATCCTAACGTGGAGACTAGCGCTGACTTTTATATCCTGGGTTCCATCGGGGGAACTTAGATCCCCGATCATGCCAAAATAATCTAAGACCTTAGGTTTAGTGACATCCGATGTGTCTAAAACCAGGAAAGCGGTTTTAGAGTTAGCCTCATTATATCCAGTTTTAGAATCTTCAATATCTTTAGCTGTTAATGCTAAATTTCCAAAAAAATCGAAAGAGAAGGTTTGATGAGCGGCGACCGAAAAACTAGCAACCACTTTAGCCTCACTGCTGCCTGTGACCTGAAAATTACCGTCTGAACCACTTCCAGTACTGTTAGTGAAGAGGGTATAAAAGTCTGCATTGCTGTTAAAAACAGCGCTAGCGTTACCGATCGCACTCGCCATACCACCTTGAACCAATGTATCGGTTTGTGCTTGAGTCAAAATGTTGGAAGCACTCACATTATAGTTGGACAATACGGTGTCTGCTGTAGCTTGAGCAAAGGCGATTTGTTGAGAAGAGCTAGGCGTTAAAAGTAAACTTTCTGATGAAATCTGCGAAGCCATAAAAATCCCGTAATTTATTATTCAATTAAAAACAATTAAAACGCAGGCTTTGTTCCTTTTCTGAGAAAACTTATCTCTTTAATCAAGAAACTTTATTTTTGGCAGCAATTACGCTTACCTGTGCTAATTACATACTTCACCAAATAGAGCCAGTAAGTCAAGTACTTAAAACTTTTTTCAGACATAATTGCTTTAATTATGTCCATATTTTCGCGCATCTTTCTAATTCAAGGAAGTATAGCTACTCTACATAGTGAGTTACTTTTAAGGTTATTTAAGAGTCGGTTCTTAATAAATTGCCACTAAGTAGGTCAGCACAAGTAAATCATCTTTGGTTCGTAGTCACGCGCAACTACAAGCCTTTTAAGTCATTTTACAAAACTTTACATATTTGGTATTATTCTCGCCGACCTACTTACTTGAATACTAATAATTTGCAAAAAGTCAAGTCTCTGACAATACTAAAGAAGTAAAGATGTAAAAATCAATTCTTTAGTAGGTGCAGATGTCCCCACGCTCAAATCAGCCGCTACGATCACTATCTGACATTCAAGAAATATTTACAAAAGTGTTTTGTACGACAACCGCAATCGCATTATTCAACAAGGCAGAAAAGCAATAGAGTCGGAATTTTATACTATCATTAGCGATCGCAACCAGGGTCCAAAATTTGCCGATGCTTTTCTGACCACAGTGCGTCAGTTATTTACCAGCCCAGCTGAAAAATTTCGCCGAGAGTCTGAAAAAACTTGCCCCATTTGTTACAAAAGGTACGCGCAGGAGTATTTGATGAGCATTTACATTATTCGACCAAAAACAACATCAGTAGCGCGATCGCTAAAACTGGCATCCCGAAAATTATCGCCTGAAAGCCGTCCGGCGCAAGTAGCAGAAGTAGTTCATTTTTGGCAAGAAGATCCAGTACACACAGACATTGAAAGCTGGCTGGAAGATGCAGAAAATATTTCAAAGCACCCTGGTTACTCAGGGATTACTGGTGCAACTATTGTAGAAATGCCAGATGAAGAGGCTGTACGAATGCAGCGGGAGTTGCCCAACGCCTTGATTTTACGGGATCAGCCGATTGAGTTGATCCAGCCGGAACGGAATGTCGCAGGTACTAAAAATGAAGTTACCGCATCTGATTTGTGGCATTTGGAAGCGATCGCTCTCAATACAGCACGACAACAGGGATTTACAGGCACAGGAAAAAACATCACTGTTGCCATTCTCGACACGGGTATCAACGACCGCCACCCGGAATTGCAAGGCAAAATAGCTGAATCCTATAGTTTGAATGACAGAACACAGCAAATTCAGTCAATACCTTCCCAAGATACGCACGGTCATGGCACTCACGTAGCGGGACTAATTTGCGGTCAGCAAGTTGGTGTTGCACCAGAAACCAAACTGATCAACGCCGTACTTATCCCACGCGGTACGGGCAAATTATCGGACTTATTTTTGTGGCTGGACTGGCTGGGTACTCGCCAAGACGTGAATATTGCTAATATTTCAGCTGGCATTCCCACTTATTTCGATGAAATCAGCGATTTGATTGATACCCTCCTAGCAGTGGGAATACTCCCTGTTTGCGCTATTGGCAATGATGGCATCAACAGAACTGATGCACCAGCAAACTGTAGGGGTGCAGTTTCGGTAGGCGCAGCCAACCTTGAAGGTCAAGTTGCCTATTTTAGTGGCAGTGCTATGATATCTATTAATAACCATCTGTATAACGTACCCTATTTGGTTGCTCCTGGCGAAGGAGTTTATTCCTCAGTCCAAGGTGGTGGTTATGAAGCTTGGGATGGAACTTCAATGGCTACCCCTATCGTTTCTGGTGTGGCAGCGTTAATCTTAGAGAAGTATGACAAACAAATTACTGTAGGGCGTTTATTAGACGCACTGCTTAATAATTGCAAAGATTTGGGACAAGACGGAAACCGCCAAGGTAAAGGTTTAATTCAGGTGACAGCAGCACTATGAATCTCAACGACAACCAGATTGCCAAAATCGACCCCCTGCTTGAGGAAGTTCTAATGCGGGCGCGGGGGGATGAGGTGATTCGTACAATTGTGAGTTTAGGCGCTGAAAACCAAATCAAAAAAGATGCGAGTCATCCTCCCCTTGAACCCAAGCAATTTTCATCAAACGAGGCTTATCGACAGGCATTAATTGATCGGCGCAAAAGCCAAGTTACCGAGGAGGTGGGTGGTACTATCCAAGCACTCCAGAATCTTTCTTTGAAAACTCTTGGAGAAGGACTCAGCCGCGTTGTGGTTGTGGAAGGTTCAGCAGATGCGATCGTGCGCTCATTGGAACTGCCAGGAGTTAACCATGTTACCTTAGATCAACTGATTGCACTACCGGAAATCGCACCAGAACAAGCGGTTAAACATTTCGCTGACCTCTATATAAAGACACTTGATCGCCCCCTAGATCGCAAAACAACAAAATTAATTTCTCAGGCATCCCAGCAATATATCATTAACTACTACAAGCGCCACAACAAGTTGCAAATATTGGGCATGCAAAAACCTGTAGATTTGGATTCTATCTACACAGCCGTGCAATGTTTGCCACCATCAGACATCGGGCAATTTGAATCAGTTGAAGCCTTACAAGAACTTTTCCGCCAAGCTGGACGCGGATTTCAGCCTAGAAAGACTGATAAACAAGACGGGATTGCAATCGCAAATCAGCAGCAATATCTGATGGTACTTGGTGCACCAGGCGCAGGTAAATCTACATTTTTGCGGAAGATAGGACTAGAAGCTCTCAAGGGTAAGGGTAATCAGAGTGAATTTCCGCATGAATGTATTCCTGTTTTTATTGAACTAAAACAATTTACTGCTGAAATCAATATTGAAGAAACGATTCGCGAAGAATTTCGCTTGTGTCAGTTACCATTTGCTGAAGAATTTACTACCAAAGCCTTACAGCAAGGTAAGTTATTGATTTTGCTGGATGGGTTGGATGAAGTGCCAACTAATAACATGGATTTGGCAATTCGTCAAATTCAATATTTTGTTGACAAATACCACAAAAATCGGTTGATCGCATCTTGTCGTACTGCAGCCTATCGGCGGAATTTTCGGCAGTTTATGGAAGTGGCGATCGCAGATTTTGATGATAATCAAATACATACGTTTATTCAAAATTGGTTTTCTTCAGAGGTAGATAGAAAAGTTGGAACTGCTGAAAAATGTTGGAAGTTAATCAACACACAAGAATCAACTAAAGAATTAGCTAGAACTCCTCTGTTGCTAACTTTTCTCTGTTTAGTCTATGACGCATCTCAGGACTTGCCTAAAAAACTGGCTCCGCTTTACAGTAAAGCATTGGATATATTGCTAGAAAAATGGGCTGCTGAGAAACGGCTTTCAGGCGACCATATTTCTCGTGATCTTGGCATTGATTTAGAGAAAATCATGCTTTCTGAGATTGCCTATCGAGGTTTTGAAGCAGATAGCTTATTCCTTTCTCGTCAAGAAGTTGTCAGTCAAATTAAAGAGTTTATAGCAAGTAACGATAACGCGCCCAATCATTTAGAAACAGAAGCTATTTTAGATGCTATAGCTATTCAGCAGGGAATTTTAGTAGAACGGGCAAGGAATGTCTATTCATTCTCTCATTTAACTTTACAAGAATATTTAACAGCAAAATACATTGAAGACTATCGCCAGATTGAGAAATTGGTTGCAGAACACCTCACAGATAAACGCTGGCAAGAGGTATTTTTGCTAGTATCTGGGTTAATGCAGGGTGGTGCAGATGAGTTGCTGTTGTTAATGGAAAAACAGGCTCAAAAGTATATCAAAAACCGTAAATTATCTCTATTGGGCATCACAAAATTGCAAGCCCTACTTGATTGGGCTAAGAGGGTAACGGCTGGCTCAAAAGGCGACTTCAAGCCTGGGGCTAAACGTGCAGTTGCCATCGCCATTGCCTACGCTATCCCCAACGCCTACTCCTACATCAACGCTTATGCCGACGCCTACGCCATCCCCAACGCCTATGCCATCGCCAACTCCATCCCTTACACCAATGCCACTGCTGACGCCAACACCATCGCCAACTCCTTCGGCATTGCTGACGCCAACACAATCACCAATACCATCACCATCGCTATCGCCATCGCCATTGCCAACGCCAAGGCAATCGCCAACGCTTTCACCATCGCCTACCCGGACGCCAATGCTAACACCTTGGCGATCACCAATGTCATCGCCAAGGTTGTTGAACTTGAAAAATTAAAAATCTTCAACAACGTAAACTTTACTTCGCTGATTGCCCGACTGGAAGCACTGAAAGGTCAAGTTCCCGATCATCAAGAGCCGTTTGTCGTGCGTCAGAAATTTTTTGAACGTCTCGAACAGACTTTGCTCAATACTTTCAAACTTAGCCCAGAAATGGTAGATTTATCTGAGGAAGAAGTTAAAGCACTGGAAAATTATCTCTATACGAATTCGCTCCTTGTGCAGTGCAAACAAGCAGCGGTGCGGGTGTCGTCTAAAACCTGGGAAGCGATTGAGGAGCGGATGTTGTTGGTTCCGGGTGATTGATGGTTATGTATCAAATCTGATCGCTCGTTCCCAGGCTCTCTCTGCCTCTAGTAAATTGCAGGACGCAGCTGCCCACCCAATACTTCTCGGTTAACCTCTCCCCCAACCCCT
>CAZZYE010000235.1:0-224 GCA_964658145.1 uncultured Stigonema sp. | reverse complement strand
ACAAGGAGAGGGGGGAATTTTTCCCCCCTTCCCTACAAGGGAAGGGGGGCTAGGGGGGTTAGGTTTGCCTTATCCAAGAAGTATTGGCAGCCCACCGACTGCGTTTTGAAGGGAAGGAAGGGTGATGAATAAAAATAATCTGATGAGTAAATTATTGATAAACAGGACTTACGCAAAAATTGCCAAAAAGCTTTATTTATCGAACCGCCAAGACGAGGCAGTTG
>CAZZYE010000234.1:0-9429 GCA_964658145.1 uncultured Stigonema sp. | reverse complement strand
AACCACTACAGCAATATTTCTCCTGCTTTAACAGAAAGAATTTGGGAGGAATTCAACCACTGGGAATCAAAAGAACCTAAATGAGTGGTAGTAATCAGGGTCTGGAAGCGGTCTTGAATGGCTTCAAGCAATTGATTTTGACGGGATAAGTCAAGTTCAGCCAAGACATCATCAAGCAATAGCAGGGGTGGTTCTCCGACAACTTCTTCAATAAGCTGCAATTCTGCAAGTTTCAGGGCTAGTACTAGGGTTCGCTGCTGACCTTGAGAACCGTATTGACGAGCGGGTGTATAATTAATAGTTAATTCAACTTCGTCGCGGTGGGGACCGACAAGAGTAGTACCTTGGTGCAACTCAGCAACAGATCTTTGCTGAATTTTTGCCAAAAAATTTTGTTGCACTTGTTCGGGATAGTTCTGTTCTAAAGGCACGTTCGGCAAGTAGTTGACTTGTAGAGTTTCTGTACTCCCACTAATGCTGGTGTGCCAAGCGGTGGCGATGGGAGCTAATCTTTTGATAGCGCGATCGCGTCGTCTAATCACCCTTGTACCGGTTGTAGCTAATTGTGCATCCCATACAGCCAGTTCTGAGTGTAGAGACGTTGCATGCATCTCGACATTGTGTTTCAAAAAAGCATTACGCTGCCGCAAAACTTGGTTATACTGCTGCAAAATATGAGCGTAAACAGGTTCGAGTTGGATTAAGAGTGTATCCAGCCAATTGCGGCGACCTTCAGGACCGCCCCGCACTAGATCCAAATCCAAACTAGAAAACTGTACTGCATTGAGGACACCAAGAAAGTCCATCTGACGCCGAAGATTTTCGCTATTGAGAGCAACGGTACGGCGACCAGTACGGCGGAGGGTTAAAGCCAGATCGCTAACGCCATTTTGTCGCGTTACAGTGGCACGAAGTGTGGCGACAACTGACCCATCTTGAATTAAATCCCGATCGCGTCCCATTCTGTGCGATCGCAATGTTGCCAGCAATTCAACCGCTTCCAACAAATTGGACTTTCCTTGAGCATTATTGCCAACCAAAATCGTCTTGGGAGCAGTAAAATCAACATGCTGCTCTTTATAGTTGCGAAACTGGTGGAGGAAAAGGGTTTGGAGGAACATGAGTGCTTATAATTTAGTGCTGGCTGGAAAATCATCAAATAAAGTTACATTAGGGTTATTGCCAGTTTGTAACAGTGTATGCGAAGTTTTCCGCGCTCTCCAATTTTATCGTTCAGACAAGATATGTATTATTACTACTTAAGAAGAATTTCATAACACAAAATGTTGATATAGGAATACTATTTGATTTTTGAAACATATGTAGGGGAGCCACCCTCGTGCGCGGGTTCCCCGCGTTGAGAGGAGTGGCGTTGGGCACTGCCCACCAAATCCAGGTTTTGCTGGGCAGTGCCCACCCTACCAGGACTTAAAATTTTTCATGAATGATTTAGGATTCCTATAATAACTCTAAGTAATAGAAGTGCGTAATTTTGTCACACAAGACATTTCATAATTGCTTCCAGGTGCGATCAACCGTTGAGTAAATAAATTTCATATGACTTCTGCAATCTTTCGTTTTCCATCTAGCCAGATGTTTGCCCAAAAGACAATTCGACCGCTTAGTGCTGCCGCCCTAGGTGGTATTGCTTTCATCAAAGATACACTCATCGCTATTGACACAGTCAAAGGGTATTTATTGCAAATCGACCCGGATGACAACACCAAAATTATCAATACCAACCAAGTAAAAGAGTTTACAGATGTCACGGGTTTGGCAATTTGGGAGGACACTCTGTGGGTAACGCGGGGTAACTGTGTTTATTCGTGCAATTTGACTTCTTTAGGTCTAGAGCATTTTGTCACTTTGCCTTACACGGCTGACGGTATTGCTGTTTGGGAATCAACAATCTACGTCAGTTGCCAAAAGCAGGGGAGCATTCTGATTTTTGACCGCGATACGCGAAAACAAATTACCAAGTTTTATGCTCCTGGAGTTGGGGTAGAAAATTTGGCTGTCAGTGAAGAAACCCTTTGGGTTTGCGACGCAGTTGAACAAACAGTTTACTGCATCGACAGGGCAACAGGGGAAGTTCAATTCAGTGTGCTGACACCGTTTGAATCTCCCACAGGGATAGCAATACATAAAAATGCCGAAACGGGTAAAGAAGCTTTATACGTCGCTTATGCCTCTGAGGAGCCTTATATCCGGGATAACCCGAACGCCGATCCGAATTATGAGCTAACTTACCGCGATCGCACCTTTATTCACCCGCTGCATTATTATTACGATCCAGATAAACGTTACGCCCTTTCTAATGGCTATCTCATTGAAATGTCCTATGTTGAGGAAATTTCACCTTTAGAAGAGGTGTATTTAACAGATGTAGAATGGCGCATCGCCTTACCGTCGGAAACTGACCGCCAAAAGGTGAAGCACGTTGAACCCATTGGTCTGCCTTTTACAGAAGAAGTTATAGAAGGGCAACGTGTGGCAGTATTTAAATTTGATGCCCTCACCCCAGGCGAACGGCATCTGTTTGGGTGGAAAGCAGTTTTGGAAGTCCGAGGAATTAAATATCGCCTCATCCCTAGAAATGTGGAAAACATTCCCGAAGTATTACCAGAATTTCAAGCTCGCTACCTAGTGGATGATGACGATTTAGCAATGGATACTAGCATTGTTCGTCGTGCTGCTGATGAAGCAATTGGTACTGAAACCAATGTGTTGCGGAAAATGTACAAAATCCGCAACTACGTCTATGACGAGTTATCCTATGGCATTCAACCTCATATTGACACGCCAGATGTAGTTTTAGAACGGGGCGTTGGTTCCTGTGGCGAGTATGTGGGGGTCTTGCTTGCCTTGTGTCGTTTGAATAGCATCCCCTGTCGCACCGTAGGGCGCTACAAATGTCCCCCCAATGCCGAACATCAGCATGTTCCTCTGCGACCAGACTTTAATCATGTTTGGCTGGAGTTCTACATACCTGGTTTTGGCTGGTTACCAATGGAATCAAATCCTGATGATGTGGGTCACGGTGGACCTTATCCCACGCGGTTTTTTATGGGCTTAAGCTGGTATCACATTGAAATTGGCAAAGGTATCTCCTTTGAAACTTTGACAAGTAAAGGTGAACGGCTAACAAAAGAAAATATCTCAATTGGTGAGTTGGCAATTAATCACATTCGGTTTACGATTCTCCAAGAATTGGAACCTTTTTAATTTTCGCTCAATTCGTCAGCAGCATATCCTTAGGGCAGGGTACATTGCCCATTGGTGTGAATTTAACTTTGAAACCCCTGTAGAATGCTTATTTCTCGTTCGTTTTTCGTTCCCATGCAGAGCATGGGAATGCAGTCTTTGGGGCTGCTGCCTCATTGCTTGCATAGGTCGGCAGCAGCCCTCCAATTAGGCATTCTTAGCCTCTGACCAGGGATTTCAACCCAGGAACTAGAAAAATGACCACGTGTCTTGCTCATAGTTCAAAACCCCTTTTTAATTACGAATGGAGTTCGAGCCATTCGTAATTACAAGCATCAATGACGATAAAGCGATGTTCGATGTTTACCAACATCCGGTATCTTTAAATGAATTAGAGCTTTAGGTACGCGGTTAAAGGGTAATAAATGGTAACAAGAATTCGTTTAAATCGGGGTGTTGATAATGAAAATGTCGAAGCTGGCATTGTAAATTTGAATGATAAACATGTAGAAGATTTTGAGAACATATGGATGGAATTACTTCGGTTGCATCAACAAGACGATAAATTTTGGGATTTAGAACTAAAGCTCATAATGGTTTCTCGTCACCGTTATGAAGGTTATGCAGTCGAGTATAATGACCAAACTGAGGGGATATTAATACTTGAAACGCAATTGCATGGTTCTCAAATTACACCGGGTAAACGCCTTGTTTATATCTCCTACATAGCAACGGCACCTTGGAATCGAGAAGTAATTCAACGTCCGCCAAAACTTCAAGGTATTGGTACGGCACTACTTTTATTTGCTAGAAGTAGAAGTCTAGAGTTTGGCTATGAAGGTCGAGTTGGGCTACATTCTTTACCTGGTGAAAAGTTTTATGACAATCGGGGAATGCTTGATTTGGGTTCAGACCCGGATTATGAGAATCTCGTATACTTTGAGTACGGAGCGTGGCGACAACGACTACAAGGAACAAGTGAGGCTCAATATGGGTAAGCAAGAAGAAATGAATTATACAGTTTCCAACCCAATGGATTTGTTATTTGATGATAATTACTTGAAAGAAGCTGTGGCAGATGAAGCTCTGGTTGGTGGAAATATCGGTGCTGGACTTGATTGGGGTAATGCCTACCCGAAATTATTGCTCAATTTACCATTACTTGACCGTCTGACAACACTGCGCGTCTCGCTCAATCGGGAAATTAGGTTAACAATAGATAGTTGGGATTTAGGAGTTGGTGTTGAGAAAGCAATCATAACTGCTCGCGATCGCATTAAGGAAAAATTGATATCTCCGCCCCCCGAAGTAATCCCTCACCTACAAGCTGCACTTCAGCAAGATGATTTGTATGGCGATTCGTTTATCTCGAATCGAGAGGTACTGCGATCGCTCCTCAAAGTCCTTTTAACCGATACCGATTGGGAGGCGATCGCGATCGCAGCAGGCAACTCGGTACGCGAACAAGTTTTGTCTCAACTCAGTATGGACGGAAAAGTTTCAGTATAATATGATAAAAAGTAAGCCTTTTTGACTGCGATCCAGACAAAATCTTCCGGCTAAAGGATCGATATGAAAACAGTAATTATCGGCGGTGTTTGCCGAACAGGTAAATCCAGGCTTGCCAATAAAATATTCCAATCAACCAAATCTACAGTCTTCCATGCAGATACACTGACAAATACTCTCAAAAATAATTATCCACAAGTATTTAAAGTCGAATGGAAACTAGATGGTAATCCAACAAGAGAGCCTTGTGAGAAAGTTTTGATTAAATTAATAAGAAATATGGGAAAGGAGTTCAATTACACAAGAATATTTGAAACGTCTGCACTTGATCCGTTGGCAGCCCATAAGGCTTTCAATTCTGATGATTTTATTATTCTATATATAGGATATCCAAATGTGAATTCACACAAAAAGTTGACAGAAATCAGAAAGCACGCAAAAACAGCCCCTCATTGTTGGTCACACCAATTTGATGACAATGAAATGTTAAGACATATCGAACACTTTAAATCAGTCAGCAGATATATGGAAGAAAAGTGCAAGGAAACGGGCATTACTTTCTATAACACTTCGACAGACTTTTTAAAGGTATTTGAGCAAGCGTATTCTGAAATCATACAGCAGTTAACTAAATAGTCGTTAAACCAGAGTTATAGAAGGGCAACGTGTGGCAGTATTTAAATTTGATGCCCTCACCCCAGGCGAACGGCATCTGTTTGGGTGGAAAGCAGTTTTGGAAGTCCGAGGAATTAAATATCGCCTCATCCCTAGAAATGTGGAAAACATTCCCGAAGTATTACCAGAATTTCAAGCTCGCTACCTAGTGGATGATGACGATTTAGCAATGGATACTAGCATTGTTCGTCGTGCTGCTGATGAAGCAATTGGTACTGAAACCAATGTGTTGCGGAAAATGTACAAAATCCGCAACTACGTCATTGAGCTACTTATTAATACGTCTAAGTCCGACTAACTAATTTTTGTAGCAAGGGTGGGAGTGGATGATTCTCAAACTGGGAATACTGGGAATCAATTCGGTGAGCTTTTTGAACCATCCGTTGAAAAAACAGATTGACTAATTTTAATTCCCGAAAAATCTTTTGCGGATCTTCAAGATGGGTTGTGGGTAGTTGCTGTCCCATTTTTTTGAGGACTAGACCTAGAGGAATTTTGACGTTATATTCCTTAACTTCATTGTTGTGTTTATTTCTGCCGACTTATTATTAGCTTCAAATGTTAGGTCAACTGATGATGCCTAACTGTAGCAGTGAATACGGTATTTTATTTTTTTGTAAATGCTTAAAATATCTCTATAAAATATCAATTAATATAAGTGCAATCAATTATTTGAACTGGATAATTTGGAGTAATTTCAGATAACACTTATGCTCAAAAATAACTTGTCATGATTAGTTCATCCAACCCAGTAGACCAACCTTTTGGTCTGCTACAAGGTCAGTGGAAATGCGTTGGAAATAACAAAATTGTAGCCAAAGCACTGAATTTCAGTTTTGCATCAGGGTCGCTGCAGGGCGAACATTACACTTGTGGAATATCAATTGACGTTCGATCCTCAAGCTGGGACAGTATAAAAAAATATAAGTATTTTAGCGCTCGCTCTTTCGAGAAAAACTTTTTGGTTTACTGAAATTGTGGTGATGTCTTCCAGGGTCTGGCTGTCGAAGCGGTGGAATCGATGACATGCCATGAAAAGGTATTTAATAGAGCATATTCTGATCTCATGCAGCACTTAACTAAATAGTCGTTAAACCAGGCTTAAAAGTAGAAAAATCGCAGATGGAGTTAAATGGGCAAAAGCGGCAATGATGTCCTGGATTGGGTGGAAAAATTTTGCTAAAGTCATTGTTTCTTTGCTGGTATTTTTGTAAATCTTGCTGGTGCTTTTGCGCAACATTAGCTAACTCAAATTCTATCGAGTCTAATTCGCTCTGGGTGACGCTAATTAACTCAGATTTTTTGCTGAATTCCAGATTATAAAATGAAGCGACAGCTTGATATTTAGGGTAAAGATAACGAGCAGCTAGTAAATAAACTAATGCCTGTCGTTTGTCAAAACTGGATTTACCAGTTTTAAAATCTAAAATATGCAATGTACTATCGGACTCAGTGAAAACACAGTCCATAGTCGCATATAAGCGGAAGTAATAATCCTCATGTTCAATTACAATAGGTTTGGGAAAGCCTTCATCGCCGCTAGTTAAGAGGATGATACGTTTATCTAAAAGCAATGGAGCATTATGATAATTTTGTAAAATTTGCAGTACGCGCTGCTGAACTTCATCAGTTGAGTTACTTAATTTGAGTAGCTGTGCAATTTTTTCCACACCGTCCGATCGGTTCAACAGATGTTTATGGTGATGAAACTCATAAACACCTTTTTGTGCCAGTAAGCCAATGCGTTGGGAAGCAGTGGCTTTCGCCAAAAGCGCTTTGACTTGTGGTTCGTGTTGCCGCGCTTTCATAAATCCCCTTCTCATCTGGCAATGCCACCGTTGCTGCCATACTACTGGGGCAACTAAAGACCAAAGGTGATAACTGGCGAAAGGCGACTCAGAGGTTGACATTGCTCAGATATGAACAAGGGGGACTTGGGGGACAAGGAAGACTTGGGAGAGGTGTTCACGAATCATTTAGGATTGGTATATATCCCTGACAAGAAGGTAGTTCTGCAACTCCAGAAATTACTGATACTATTGTGGCAAATTATTGAAGGGGGGTTAGATGTACCTTGACATCCGTTGCCCATTTTTAAATTAAGGTCGATGGGTGAGACTGCTATGAAAACATTTGCTAATCTGCTGACATCAATAGTTGTAGCTTTCTGGGTGGTGGCGATCGCTATCCTCTCAGTGCAAAACGCATCTCCAGTAATTTTAAAATTTCTGACTTTCCAGTCAATCCAAATCCCAGTAGGTTTAGTACTGGCTTTTAGTGCTGGGGTGGGGATAATTGGTATGGCACTCCTGCAACCCCTTTGGGGTCTTGCTGGTTCTGGGCAAAGTAAGTTGAGGTCAGAAGAAGATCCCGAATTTTTTGTGGAAGACGAAAATTGAGCGGGTTTGAGAGAAGGTAACAGGGCATCTTGATGACAACTCTTACCCAAAAAAGACTTATTCCACTTCGCCTCCCCTTGTTACCCTAATAACAGGGGTTTTTACTAAGTATTTTTTACTGTTTAGATGGTGGTTTTTAATGCAACAATGACCCAAATGCTACAAAAAATCCGGAAATCTATATAAATTAATGGTTTCATCGATCCACTTCAGGCTACGACACCTTAGAATGATTCATTGAAAAGTCGAACTGATGGGATTTACAGCTTTTTTAGGCATAAATACTCAAATTGGTGGCTTTTGTAAATCTCAAGTAAACCTTAAGGAATTTGACATGAACAAAGGTGAATTGGTTGATGCCGTAGCTGAAAAGGCTAGTGTTACTAAAAAACAAGCCGATGCAATGCTGACTGCTGCTTTGGAAATCATTGTCGAAGCTGTCTCCTCTGGAGATAAAGTAACGCTGGTTGGATTCGGTTCATTTGAATCAAGAGAACGTAAAGCCCGTGAAGGTCGCAACCCGAAAACAAATGAAAAGATGGAAATTCCGGCGACGAAGGTTCCTGCCTTCTCAGCCGGAAAACTTTTTAGAGAAAAGGTAGCGCCCCCAAAATCATAGGTGTTAATAGTCAACCTTTTCTGATGCGGCAACCTGCACACGGAGGAAATTTAATTTGGGCAGCAGCACTAGCTGGCTGTCCTCCCAGTGCTATTCTGGATTTTTCTGCCAGCATCAGCCCTTTGGGACCACCAAACAGCGCTTTAAAAGCAATTGTGTCCCAATTGGATAATCTCAGGCACTATCCAGAGCCAGATTACAGTGAACTGAGACTTGCTCTGGGTCGCTTCCATCAACTGCCGCCTGAATGGATTCTGCCGGGAAATGGCTCGGCAGAACTACTTAGTCTGGTTGGTCGGGAGTTAGCACAATTAGCTGCAACAGCCTTAATCACTCCAGCCTTTGGTGACTACTACCGGGCGCTGGCGGCATACGATGCTAAAGTACTGGAGTTTCCTTTGTCATTGGTCACTGTAGAGACCGAAGATGCAACGTCGCTAGATTTGTCAGGGATTTTTGACAAATTGCCCACGATAAAGGACTTTGGACTATTGGTGAATAACCCCCACAACCCAACGGGAAAGTTATTTACGCGGTCAGCAATTTTGCCATACCTAAAGCAATTTGCTTTAGTGGTGGTAGATGAAGCGTTTATGGATTTTCTGCCCCAAGACAAGGAACAAAGCCTGATTAAGGTTGTGCAAGAATATCCAAACTTAGTGATTTTGCGATCGCTGACCAAATTCTACAGTCTCCCAGGGCTGCGACTAGGATATGCGATCGCTCACCCCGACCGCCTGCGGCGTCTTCAGTTGTGGCGCGATCCCTGGCCTGTAAATATCCTGGCTGCAGCGGCAGCAATCGCTGCACTCCAGGATCGGGAGTTTCAGGTGCAAACCTGGGAGTGGCTACCACCAGCACGAAACCAACTGTTTGAGGGTTTAGCTTCAATAGCTGGATTGCAACCCAAAAGCAGCGCTGCTAACTTTTTACTAGTTGATTCCCAGCTTTCTTGTTCACAGTTGCAGCACAAGTTACTCAAGCATCACCAGATTTTAATTCGTGATTGCCTGAGTTTTCCTG
>CAZZYE010000233.1:0-9433 GCA_964658145.1 uncultured Stigonema sp. | reverse complement strand
TCAGCTATGGTTGGGGATGCAAACAAGTTGATGAGAGACAGGTTAAGTTCAAAGGCGGAGTTGATGCGTGATATGACTTGAGTCGCTAACAGAGAATGTCCCCCCAGTTCAAAGAAGTTGTGATTTACGCCGATGCTTTCTCGCTTTAAAACTTCAGTCCAGATTGCTGCTAGTTTCGCTTCGGTCGGTGTGCGCGGTGCTTTAAAGCTGGTAGAGAGATTTTCACGCTGTAAATTTGGATCTGGGAGCGATCGCCGATCAATTTTACCATTATGTGTCTTAGGCAACTCATCCAGGAGTACAAACAACTGAGGTCGCATATACTCAGGTAATTTTTGCTGGAGAAATTGGCGGATTTGGGATATGAGTTGCTGTTCTAGCTGCTGCCTGGTATCTGGCACGACATAAGCCACCAGATGTTTATCACATGCTGTCTCTTCTTTGACAACAACTACACTTGCTTTCACGAGGGGGTGTTGGTTTAATACAGCTTCCACCTCTGTTGGTTCAATGCGGAAGCCACGTATTTTTACTTGGTTGTCTAGGCGACCCAAAAACTCAATCTGCGCATTGGGCAAATAGCGTGCCCGATCGCCAGTTTTGTACAGTCTCTGTCCATCTTTGAAAGGATGGGGGATAAAACGCTCCAAAGTCAGTTCTGGGCGGTTAAAATAGCCACGCGCCAAACCAGCACCACCAAGGTATAATTCACCAGGTACGCCAATGGGTACAGGTTGCAGATGGCGATCGAGAATGTAAGTTTGGGTATTGGCGATCGCTTGACCAATGGGAATTGTCTCGGCTTCTGGGTCTACTTGCTCGACACGATACCAAGTCGAAAAGGTTGTGTTTTCGGTGGGACCGTAAACATGCAATAACTGCTGGGGCGCACCCACTTCTAACGCCTGTCTCACCCTGCGTGGGTCAGCAGTTTCACCCCCAAATAGTAACAAGCGCAAAGATTGAAATGCCAACGGCTCTGACTGAATCATTTGGTTAAATAGAGCAGTGGTGAGGAACAGGGTTGTAATTCCCTCGGTTCGTAAGCTGTTGGCAAATTCTCGCGGTGAGAGGACTGTTTCTCTGTTAATAATCACCAATGACGCACCATTGAGCAATGCTCCCCAGATTTCAAAGGTAGCAGCGTCAAAGGAGGTGTGAGAAACTTGGGCGATGACATCCGAGGACTGCAAGTTTACATAGTCCGTATTTAACACTAATCGGATCACCGCTTGATGGGGAACCATCACTCCCTTGGGCTGACCAGTTGAGCCAGAGGTATACATGACATAAGCCAAGTTATCCGCTGTCACCGAGGTGATGGGATTTACTTGACTAGGCTGACTTGTTCGCCAGGAATCATCGTCTAGGCAGATAACTGAGATATTAGTTACCGATAACCCTAACGCTCTTTTATTACTGTCGTCAGATGAAATTTGAAACCCTATTTTCATGTCAGTCCGCGCAGGCGGACTTTGTTTGTGTAGCCGCGACTTCCAGTCGTTAGGGTTTAATTGCCGCTGAGTGAGTAAAATTGTTACCGAAGCATCTTGTAAAATATCAAACAGGCGATCGGGTGGAGAGTTGGCATCAAGGGGGAGGTAAGCACCACCTGCTTTCAGAATGGCAAGAAAGGCGATAATGACATCAAGTGATCGCTC
Source organism: uncultured Stigonema sp. (assembly GCA_964658145.1). Classification (GTDB taxonomy): domain Bacteria; phylum Cyanobacteriota; class Cyanobacteriia; order Cyanobacteriales; family Nostocaceae; genus Stigonema. Next base: position 7,772 of record CAZZYE010000233.1, on the reverse strand, counting down.
TACACAAAGTCCCACTAAAGTTTCTGTTCCTACACCCAAGCTTTGCAGGTAATGGGCGAGTTGGTTTGCTCGCTCATTCAATTCCCGGTAGGTTAATTGTTGCTTTACAAAACTGACTGCTACGGCATCAGGTGTTTTCTCCACCTGTGCGGCAAATAACTCATGAATACATTGACGAGGATAATCTGTCTGAGTTACATTCCAATCTACCAATAATTGCTGCTGTTGTGCTGCTGTGAGCAAAGGCAACTTGTCTATAGACTGTTGGGGATGAGCAACAATTGCGGTTAACAAATTCTGGAAATGCTCGATCATCCGCACAATCGTTGTCCGCTCAAATAAATCGCTGCTGTAATACCAAGCGGCATTTAAACCGAATGGCACTTGCCAAAAATTCACTTCCAGGTCAAATCGGACGACTCCTGTGTCCACAAGCATTTGCTCAACGCTTAAATCGGGCAAATTCCAAGAGGAAGGGGGAGCATTTTGCAGAGTAAACATTACCTGCACGATGGGGTTGTAATCTAGCCTGCGTTCAGGTTGCAACTCTTCGACTAATATCTCGAAGGGTATATCTTGGTGAGCATAAGCATCTAGGGTGAGTCGCTGCACCTGTGCCAACAATGCTTCAAAGGTCTGTTCTGTAGATAGATCAAATCGCAGTGCCAATGTATTGACAAAGAAACCAATTAATGGTTCTATCTCTTGGCGGTTGCGATTAGCTATTGGTGAGCCAAGAACAAGATCTGTTTGACCACTGTAGCGGTAGAGTAAGACCACAAACGCCGTCAGCAGCGTCATAAATAAAGTGGCTCCTCTGTGCTGACCTAAGTGTTTGAGTTGTTGTACCAGATGATTGTCAATTTGAAACTGCTCAAGATTGCCGCGAAAAGTTTGGATTTGGGGGCGGGGGCGATCGGTGGGTAGGGTCAGTAGTGCAGGAGCATCTGCTAACTGCTGTTTCCAGTATCTCAATTGTGGCTCAAGCACCGTATTGGTAAGGTATTGGCGCTGCCAAACAGCGAAATCAGCATACTGGATGGGTAAGTCTGGTAAAGGGGAAGCGGCTTGATAATGGGCAGAGAGTTCACGGCTCAAAACCCCTACTGACCAACCATCAGCAGCGATATGGTGGATCGTGACCAGCAGCACATACTCTTGTGGGGAAAGTTGCCAGAGTGTAGCCCGCATGATGGGACCATTTGTCAAATCAAATGGTTGTTGGGTTGCCAAAGTCAATTGTTGTTGCACTTGTTGCCAAGGATTTGCCCAACCTTGAAGATCCACCAATGGTAGGGTTAAGGTCACATGAGGGATAATGACCTGCACTGGCTGCTCCGCGACTATCTGAAAGTGAGTCCTGAGCACTTCATGCCGTTGTAAAATCGCCTGTAGCGCTTGTGACAAAGCTGGAATATTTAGGTTTCCAGTCAGCCGCAAGACCACAGGCGTTTTGTAAGCACTACTTTCTCCTTCGAGTTGTTGGAGGAACCAGAGGCGTTGTTGCGCCCAAGATAGGGGTAAGTTTTGCTCTCTGGGGACAGGGGCGATCGCTGGTATAATTACACCAGAACCAGTTTGAATCTCGGCTGAGATCACCTCACTCAACTGGGCGACTGTGGGGGATGTAAACAAACAGAATTGGGGTAACTCAACCTGGAAAGCTTCTCTTAAACGGGAAATTACCAAAGTTGCTAGCAGTGAATGTCCGCCCAACTCAAAAAAGTTATCATCAATACCAACTTTTTCTACACCCAAAACTTCAGCCCAGAGGCGGGATAAAATTTTTTCTGTGGGAGTCCGGGGTGCGACGAAGGTTGATTCTAGTCCACTGTGGATATCTGGTACTCTTAAGGCACGGCGGTCTACTTTCCCGTTGGGAGTCAGGGGCAGGCTTTCTAGGAAAACATTCGTGACAGGCACCATGTACTCGGGCAGTCTCTGTTTTAGGAAGCTGCGTAGTTCATTGGTAGTGATTCCTGATTCTTGGTTAGGGACGACATAGGCCACCAAGCGCTTGTGCCCCGATAAATCTTCCCAGGTTGTGACTACAGTCTGCCGCACGGAGGGGTGCTGACTTAATACCGCTTCAATTTCTAAGAGTTCGATGCGGACACCGCGAATCTTCACTTGGTGATCAATTCGCCCCAGAAACTCAATGTTACCGTTGGGGAGATAACGAGCTAAGTCGCCTGTTTTGTAGAGGCGTGCACCTAGTTCATTGCTAAAAGGGTTGGGAATGAATCTCTCGGCGGTCAATTCTGGACGGTTAAAATAGCCTCGGGCAAGTCCAGCACCGCCAATGTGTAGTTCGCCTGTAACACCGATGGGAACTGGTTGGAGATGGCGATCGAGAATATAAATTTGCGTGTTAGAGATCGGGCGACCAATGGGGACAAGCCCGTCAATCCCGCGCTTGCAAGTCCATGCAGTTGCATCGATACAAGCCTCAGTCGGTCCGTAGAGATTGTGCAAATTCACATCTAGATTGCTCAACAAGCCCTCAAGCAGAGCAACAGGCAAAGCTTCACCTCCGCAGAAGACGTGTTTGAGAGAGTCACAAGTCTCGATTCCCCCCTGTTCTAAGAGCATTTGCAGCAAAGATGGGACAAGTTGAACAGTAGTTACCTTCTTTTCCGCAATCAGCTTTAACAGGTAAGCACTGTCCTGATGACCTCCTGGTTTCGCCAATAGCAACTGCGCACCAGCCAACAAGGGTGCGTAGAACTCCCAAACCGAGGCATCGAAGCTAAAGGGAGTTTTCTGTAGCACTTTGTCTTTTTCAGTCAAAGGGAATGTTGCTTGCATCCAGAACATATGATTGCAAAGGCTGCGGTGAGAGAGCATCACTCCCTTGGGCTTGCCTGTGGAACCCGATGTATAAATTACATAGGCTAGGTTGTCCGCTACCACCCCTGGCGCTGGGTTTGACTCGCTCTGTTGGGCAATAATTTCCCAGTCGATATCTAAGCAAATAGTCTGGGCAATGCCTTGAATACTACCGCTTTCTAGCAGGGACTGCTCGGTCAATAATACTGATATTTGGGCATCCTCTAACATGAAAGTTAAGCGCTCTTGGGGTAATCGCGGATCGAGTGGGACATAAGCCCCGCCTGCTTTGAGAATTCCTAGCAGCCCCATGACCATTAAGGGTGATCGCTCAACGCAAATCCCTACCAGTACCTCTGGTCTTACCCCCACCGATAGCAGATAATGCGCTATCTTGTTCGCGCGGTTGTTTAACTCCCGATACGTCAGATGTTGGTTTGACGACACCACCGCCACTGCTTGGGGTGTCTTTTCTACCTGAACTTCCAACAATTGATGAATACATAAATCTTGAGGATAATCTGCTTGAGTGTTGTTCCACTCCACTAATATCTGCTGCCGTTCGACTACACTTAGTAGCGGTAATTCTGATAGCCGTTGCTGAGGATTGTCCACAATTGCTGCTAGCAGGGTTTGAAAATGCCCTGCCATCCGAGCAATAGTGGCAGCATCAAACAAATCGCTATTGTATTGCCAGCAGATCTGGATAAGTTCTCCAGCTTGCATCACCATCACATTGAGGTCAAACGGTGCCCCCCGCTGATGTCCAAGTAGGTATGGCTCCATTTGCAGCTTTTTTCTCTGCTTTGGATCTGATTTTTTCTCGAGATCCCACCAACGGTGTTTTTGTGAAGTGAAGGAAACTTGATAAAGTGGGGAACGGCTCGGATCGCGTTGAGGCTGAAGCCGTTCTACTAAGAGGGGGAAAGGGTAAAACTGATGCTTGATCGCTCCAAAAATTGTGCGATGATTCTGAGTAAGAAATTCCCTAAATGTCGGATATTTTGAAAAAGTTCTCCGCAATACTACAGGATTGACGAAGTAACCTATAGTTCCTTTAAACTCCCTACTCCGACCGGCGATCGGGGTTCCTACAAGGATCTCTTCTTGCCCAGAGTAGCGGTAAAGCAGCACTTGAAAAGCAGAGAGAAGAATTGTATAAACAGACACTTCTTCTGTTTTAGCTAGTGAGTTGAGTGCTGCGGTTACTTCCTCGTCTACCTTCAAGGTATGGGAAGTTCCATTATAGGTTTGTACTGGAGGTCGCGGTCTGTCGGTTGGCAAATTCAAAATTGGTAACTCGCCACCTAATTGTTGTTGCCAGTATTCCCAAAGTTTCTCTCCTTGAGAACTGGATAGCATTTCCGACTGGCGGCGTACATACTCTGTATATGTCAAACTTTTAGGAAGCGAATCTTCAGTTTCATCAGTGTATAAAACCTGGAGTTCATTTAGAAGTATGTCAAAAGACCACATATCGCCTGCAATGTGGTGCATTGTCACCAATAAAATGTGTTCTTTTGGCGTACAAGTAAACAGATTGAGCCGCAGGACTGGCCCCTTCTCCAAATCGAAAGGGCGGTCAGCTTCAACAAATATTTGCTCCTTTAAGTAATCTTCGCTCCAATTTGAGGCGTTTGTTATCTGGATATAAACTTCTTGTTGTTCGTGAATTTGTTGAACTGGTTCGCCTTTATAAGTGGTATAAGTTGTTCGGAGAATAGGATGGCGCTCAAAAATTTTCTGCCAAGCGCAATGCAAAGATTTAACATCTAACTCAGAATTTATACGTACTGTGATAAAAATGTTATAAGCTCTGCTTGCTGGTGATGTTTGGTAGAGAAACAACAAAGCTCGCTGACCGTAAGATAGAGGAGAAAATAATTGATGATTTTCTTTTGTTATGTCATTCATTTGATAGATATGGCTCTAACACTTTTTTCAAACAATCAAACAATGGAATCAGGCGGCGTAGATTCACGATCAGTACAAGTAAAGTGAAATAATTTTTGATTGGTTCGTGAGGAATAGCTTTGATCAAAGCCAGGGGCGATCGCATTCTCAAAATACCTTACCTTAATCCCTTAAAGAGCGAAATGTCGGAGTAGCTAACGTACTACAAATAATTTCTGCCACTTATACTGCACGCTTCACAGATTTTTCACAGAATTGAGCAATAAAATCATTGTTATGAAGTGGGCATGCATGTCAACACCACCCCTTTAGAGTTCCGTCTGAAGGGGCTTTTCTCTTTCTGCTTCCACCGCCCGATCAGAAAGCCGCACTGGTCCCTGAATTATTATTCAGACCGATCAAAACACTTTTTACGATCGGGTCCATATGGGTGGAACCCGCATATAAACACGGTTCCATTATAGACAACGCCATGATAATTTCGGCATCCCTTACATGGGAAAGGAACATGCCTCGTTGAATCTTTCCCGATTTTTTCCCCTACAAAAATGGAGGCTTGCATCAATAATAATCCGAAACCAAAACCAGACGCCCCAGTAGCAATAGAGAAAACTCCTATTTTTTCTGATATGGGAGGTTGATAGTTAAGCACCTGTTCTATTTCAATAATTGATACTCCTATTATTCCAAGGGAAAATACGGTAGATCCAAGTAACAATGAAATAACTGAGCTAAGTGTAAGGAAATCTTCCAGAATAAATTTATTTATTTTCATGATATTCTGCGCTAGGCAACACAGCTGACTACACTGGTTATGATTCCCACAGAGACTATGAAAGCGATGTCTGACGACAAGCCACTGACGCCGGAGTACCGGAAGATCGCTTCGAGGATCGCGTCTACGCGCCTGTAGAAGCTATTTGCTTGTGACAGTGGCTTTTACAGCAGTTTTAAATTGAACCCGCGTCACATTGTAAGGGCGCGGAAACCGCGCCCCTACGGTTATATTGTGGTCTACCCTCAGGAAATTTGCTGTATTGTACTTTGCTCTATTGCCCGAATAACAAAAAAAGAGGTCAAACAGACCTCTTCGCAACTCCCTACTTATAATGTTTTCTCTATAGAAATTACAGCAAACCTGTATTAGTTCCTTGCCTACCAGTTGCCAGTTCTACTTTCAGGATTTTGCCACCCTGTTTCATAATGCGTTGCTGTTCGCGGAACCAGTTTTCATAAGGAACTAGCTTAGTAAAGTAGGTATTTTGCAGTTCGCGTTGGGTGCGAATCCTGGTTTGACTGGGAACACAAGCAGTAATTTTAAACATCCGCATGGTGTGAAATCTCCTGTAGTGATTATGGAAACTTTATTTATTTCAAAATCCTGAGTGCAAATATTTATTTAATCACTCCAAGCCTGGAAATCAAACATCAATACTAGACAATTAGCACTCATGATTCAGCAATGGGCATTCATATAAGCGACAAAACTTTCTAGCACTCACGCTTGATTTCCAGACCTTAATCAAATGGCACCTAAAATGTTAAGTGCAAAACCGCTCTTAGCTTAAGCCAGAGGAAATATAGTCGAAGTAAACGCCCATTTCCTTACCAGCATCAGGACCAACCAAGCTAGCGGTTACTTCCTTCATTGCTTGGATAGCTTGTACAGTAGCACCGATGGGTACACCCAAGGAGTTATAGGTTTCCTTCAAGCCGTTGAGCACACGCTCATCTAGGATGGAAGGATCGCCAGCCAACATAGCATAGGTAGCATAGCGCAGGTAGTAGTCCAAATCGCGAATGCAAGCAGCATAGCGACGGGTGGTGTACATATTGCCACCTGGACGGGTGATATCAGAGTACAGCAAGGACTTAGCTACTGCTTCTTTGACAATAGCGGCGGCGTTAGCGCTGATAGTGGTAGCAGCACGTACACGCAGTTCGCCAGTCTGGAAGTAGCCTTTTAGCTTCTGGAGAGCATTACTGTCCAAGTACTTACCTTGAACGTCTGAAGAGTTAATAACAGCGGTAATTGCGTCTTGCATGTTGTTATTTCCTTTTTTTTTAACCGTATTGCAATACTTCTGTTTGGTGCTGGGGAAACAGCGATGCCCTACTGCATCGCACCAGCTAGGTAGTCGAAGTAAGCGCCAGCTTCAGCAGCGTCTTCACCAGACAACAGTGAGGCGGCAGCATTCTTCATGGCGTTGACACCAGCAGCAACAGCATCGACGGGAGTACCGAGGGATCTGTACATCTCGCGGACGCCTACAACGCCAATTTCTTCAATGGGGGCAACATCACCAGCAACAACACCGTAGGTGATGAGGCGGAGGTAGTAATCCAGGTCACGCAGACAAGTAGCGGTCATTTCTTGACCGTAAGCGTTACCACCAGGAGAAACAACATCAGGGCGCTTTTGGAACAACTGGTCACCAGCTTGCTTAACAATCCGCTCCCGGTTGTCTGTCAAAACTTGAGCAATGCGAAGACGGCGCTCACCACTAGTAACAAAGCCCTTGATCCGATCCAGTTCGCCGGGGCTAAGATAGCGGGCTTCTGCATCAGCATTCACGATTGACTTCGTGACGATACTCATTAATGGATTCCTCCAATACGAATGAAATCAGAAATTTGATTAGACGAGTGCGACATTCGGTAAGTGAGCTTATTTTCTCGTTTTTTTAGACACAACAGCTAAATAACTGCTGGATCTAGTGCCCGAGCGAGTCAACTTGGGTAAATACAAGTACACAAGCCTCTAAAACTCAATTACCTTCCGGAATTATTTTCGGGCATTATGCTGAGCAAATATGACTGCTCTTAATACTTTGTAATATTGCTTTTCAGATTTGCTGTCGCACCTAGTGACCAAAAAGCAATTTTACGCTCCCTCGGGAAGGAGGGGGAGTGGGGAGTAGGGGGAGTAGGTAGTCGGCTACGTGCCTCGTAGGAAGCCACATTTTTCCAAATGGTTGACTCCCTCGCGGTGGTAGCACTTCTTTAGCTCGTTGCCGACCAGTTGTATC
>CAZZYE010000232.1:0-9436 GCA_964658145.1 uncultured Stigonema sp. | reverse complement strand
CCGTCAATTTAAATTGACGGACACATCTCGTTAGAATTAGTATCTCTGCGTTGATGTATGCATCCGTGTCTTCTAACTAGTTGTATCTAGTTATATCTGCGTTGATGTCTGCATGAGGGCTTGAGCGTCATCTTCTAACCGGATGTCCCCGGCTGTTCCTAAAGTTAGCTCCCTGAGCGGGTTCTAGCTTTGTGATCCCCATCTGGTTGGTTCTCATTTCCGTCATCCCTCAACTTGCTACTCTTTTATTATAACTAGTTATTTATTCTTTGTGAATTTGTTTAACTAGTTATTTTATTTTCTCTAAGACAATCTAACTAGATTGATTTATGCATAGGTCTATTTTATTGTCAAGCGTGAGGCGTAGTTTTCTTTTTCTAAGTGGTTGGTACAAACTTGGTAGGCTTTTGAGATGCCATTTTGGTAAGTGGTTAGTTTTAGTTTTCTAACTAGATGTTTTCATCTAACTGGTTGTGGCGATCGCCATTTCAGAAATTTGGCGCAACATCTCCCAGCCACTCGCTTGCCAACTGCTCCACCCACCTGCTCAGCAGCATCACTGGCTCACCTTCGGTTCGCCCCACGACGGGCTTCGCCGTCCTCAGCCCAGGATTTTCGCGCCTCCTCCTTGGCAGCAGAAGACTGGCTCACCTTCGGTTCGCCTCACGACGGGCTTCGCCGTCCTCTACCTCACCTAAATTGTTTTACCATGTTTACCATGACTTTGTTTATCTGTCAAGAAACTTTGGGCGTTGAATCTATATATCATGCTTTTCCATCTACTATCGCGTTCAACGCCCAAAGTTTCTTGACTTATTGCCAATCTTGTGATATTAAAAACAGTGCCAAAATCTTTAGCGTCCTCTACCTAGGTTAAATCGTTCCAGCCTATATACCATGACTTTGTTGTTTTGTCAAAGAAGTTTGGGCGTTGAATCTATATAGTATGCTTTTCCATCTATTATCGCGTTCAACGCCCACAATAGTTTGACAAATCACCAAGTTTATGATAATAAAAATCGTTCCTAAAAGCTTCGCGTCCTCTACCTCGGCTAAATTATTTTACTCTCCATATCATGACTCTGTTTATTTGTCAAAAAACTTTGGGCGTTGAATCTATATATATGCTTTTCCAACCTATTATTGCGTTCAACGCCCACAATAGTTTGACAAACAACCAAACCTATGCTAAAAAACTCGGCTTCCTCTTTGATGCGATCGCCTACTACGGAGACACCAATGTATCCCTGCATTTGGCTCATTACCAACTAAAGATTGTAAAGATTTGTTGCGGAAGAGATGGTAACCATGTTTGATGAAACCAAGACAGGGAGCGGAACACGGCGGACGTTCAACTAGCGGTATCTAGACGAGGCGTAAGAGATGGTTACCCTGCTGAGTGGCTGATTGTATGGGGCATGGCTTTTGGCTCTGTTGTGGAGTGTAGTATTTTATGTAGTCTTTTGTAGTGTAACAGGGGCTTGGCTCATAAAGCTCATAATTCAGATTGTACTGATAAATTTTAATAACCAAAAATTTAGAACCTAAAATTTTTGCTGGCGATCGCAATGTCGAAATTTTGCCCAATGGCGACGGCATTCTGAACACTGATAGCAATCTTGATATTGAGGATGAGTACAAATATGCCTAAAGACATACTCGTAGACTACGGGTGTCTTCTCGCTAGGGTGTGATTTGCTAGCAAACAAGCTGTTATAAAGTGTTTTACGTAATCATTTTTTACAACATTTAGAGGGGATCATGACTGTCAATACATTGAAGAACTTTGGTCAGTCTGGTAATAGCGTAAAGACAGACAAGCTGAATAACTTTCTCTTGGAGGAACTGGACGATGCGGCTTCGAGCCAAATAAACGGCGGAGTAGCTGTGACTCACCTGACAGGGGAGTTTCCGTGGCAGGCGAGTCTGCAATTATATGATGGTGGCGCTTATACGCGGGTGGGAATTTGAAAGGCTGAATCTATTAGAAACAGTAACATGTAAGCGTCAGGGAAAAGAGTAAAGATTTGTTACAGCACTGCTTGACACCACAGAATCAGCTTTGGAACCATTGGATAAGAGGTACTGGCTTTACTAGAACTTACTAATCAGATCGAAAGGTGTGGGAACTTGTCCCACACTTTTTTCGATAATTTAAGCTGCTGTATTCAGAAAAGTATCTCTAATTTGTTGCAGAATTTTCTCAATCTTTTCTTGACCGTGCCGCTTGTTGTAGTAAGTTTCTATCTTGCTTTGATCCGTATTATGGTGAGGTGACTAGCATAGGATTTGACTTCTCTAAACTTTTCAAACATCCTCTAAAGTCTCATAACATAAGTTGTGAGGTCATTTCGCTAATTCTATTGCTTGTTTTCAGGTGACATTATTGACCTGTAAACACTATAGTTTCTGTACCATTAGCACTAGTAACACCAGTAGTGAGACATTTCGTTGTATCTAATGTAGCAAGAGAAGTAGTCCTTGTCGCCATGTCACCTTTAAACTCTCCGTCTGTAACTATTCCAGTTTTTATAGTAACAGTATCACCAGCAGGTTTTTCATTAACAAGAGTGTTAAGATGTACGGTACTATATCGTCCGTTGCTCCATTTATAGGTTACATCACTTGCACCAGCATTCGCTAAATCGCAGGAGGCTGTTACTGTGTTCGTCCCGTTATTGCTACCTGATACAATTGTTGGATCGCTTAGTAGTGGAACACACGTACTTAATGTACTATCAGATGTTACTTTAGTCTCTTTTTCATCAAATGTTAGACCAGGATTATAGGTTACTGAATGTCCTCCCGTACAATTAAGGTCAACAACACTTGCATGAGCAAGTTTATTGCCTATATTAAAATCAACACCAATTGTCGCAGTAGCAACAGCACAAATAAAAACTGATACTTGGCGGCGGATAGATAACTTTACTCACATCTTGCACCACCGCCAGAAACCGGGTTTATTGCGAATCGGTAAAGGTGAAACCCTTAATTTATCGTTTATAAACCCGGTTTCTCTCACCTTGTTGAAAATGGTGCAAGATATCAGTTTAGCATCATAAATTTCTCCTCTTAGCCTGTAATTTCAGATGTCTAATGGAAGTAATCAACAGTTTGGTTGAGCGTGGATAACTGGGTAGTATCCACAAACGACAATTCTCTGTGTGAGTAAATAAACTTATTTAACTTCAGGCAAAGTTTACACTCTGGTACGTTTTGAGATCAACTATCGAAAGTTAGTTGACAAATCTTAACTAGGCATGTTTTAGCTGCTTGTTTGCGGGGTATTATCACCAGAAAAATTCAGCCCTCCTCCACATACTACAAACCTATATTTGTAGTTGTTGTTGAGAGTCTCGATGTAGTTAAAACGCTCGAAATCGTTTCAGTATCTGGTATAGGGTTTACGTCAGCTAATTTATATTTGACGACACACCCAAACCTCTACCCTACCGCACGTCCGGTTTTAAATGGGAGGAGAGGGAGATAATACTCCCTCTCGACCTAACTCAATATCTAGTAACTCCAAACATACACGGGTTCTGAACTTCCGTTAGTAACTCCAGCTTTGACACCTCCCCACGCTCCGTGAACACATGTATCCTTATCAGAAACTGCGTCAAATTCATCACCATAAAGTCCAACGTTCACTCTTACATGGGCAGTATTTGCGTTAGTTTTGCCACATATATATGTCTCTCTAGCGAATCCCCATGTAGGAAACACGGTTGAGTCACCGGCATTCATAAGCCATACACCCTCTGATTTAGCCTGTTTTTCGTCCGGTATTATTTCACTCTGATTATCTACATCTGCTGTAGCAGCAAGAGCGGGGTTTGAAAAGGAGAACCCGATTACAATCGCTATTAAAAGAATCGAAACGATTGTAAAACGCACAGCCTCACGTAGCTGTTGAAGTGAGTTTTTAACCCACATTCCGCACCCTAAAGTCTCACAAATTTATGGACGCTTATAAATAGTATTTTTGAACTAGTAACCCGAAGTATTTTGTCAGTAGTAAATGATAATTTGTCGCATTAAAGAGGAATGGTGTATTAAATATTTCCAGTAGTGGGTAAAGCAAACCTACCTTGTAGCGATAAGCATATCCCTTTGAGGAAGCCTGCTACAGTCCGTGGGTGAATACTTAGCGATGGCGTGGGTAGGCGATCGCTAACATAATTCCGATAAAAAAAATAGAGTTTTCAAGTGCATAAAATGCGAAAATATGAACAGATATTTTTACTTTTGTTGAGGTTTTATGTCTACTGTCAAAGAAATTGAAGTTCAAAACATTGACCATTTGGGTATAGTCGCAGGAATGATTGACTCAATTGGTTTAGTAGAAATAATTAATGAATTAGTAGGGGAAGATATCGCAGAAAAAATTAGTGCTGGACATGTTGTAAAAGCAATGATTTTAAATGGATTAGGTTTTGTATCAGCCCCTTTATATATGTTTTCAAAGTTTTTTGAAAGCCGCGCTTGTGAGCATTTAATAGGGAAAGGCGTAAAACCTGAATATTTAAACGATGATAAGTTAGGTAGGATAATGGATAAATTATTTACGAAGGGATTAAGTACAGTATTTTTAGCTGTTACTTTAAATGCAATTAAAAAGTTTGGAGTATCACTATCGTCTTCACACCTTGATTCCACATCATTCCACTTACATGGTGAGTATAGCTCTACTGTGCCAGTAAGTTTCAGCAATCAAGATAAAAATGATTTAAATGAATTAAAAAAAGTAGAGAATAATGAGCCAAAAGCGATTAGTATTACATATGGTTATTCCCGTGACCATAGACCAGATTTAAAACAATTTATTGTAGATTTGATATGTTCTGGAGATGGAGATATCCCAATTTTTTTTAAATCAGCATCTGGAAATGAAGCGGATTCTTCAAGCTTTGCAAAAATCCTAGTTGATTTTAAAAAACAAATAAAAGTTGATAGTCTGATGGTCGCAGATAGCGCCTTATATACTGCATCGAATATACAATTATTATCTGAGATTCAATGGTTATCTCGGGTTCCATTAAGTCTAGCTGAAGCTAAAAATTTAGTTTCTCAACTACCTGATTCAGAATTTATAAAAAGTCAAATAGAAGGTTATTCATTTACTGTAAAAAGAAGTAACTATGCGAATGTTGAACAAAGATGGTTAGTGGTTGAAAGTCAAGCTAGAAAGAAATCTGACCTGCGGAAATTAGAAAAAAGAATCCAAAAGTTAGAACAAAGTGCGGTCTTACAATTAAAAAAATTACAAAAAGAAAAATTTAATTGTCGTCAAGATGCAAGTCAAGCATTAGCAAAGTTATCTAAACAATTTAAATATCATAATATAGATAACATTTATATTGACGAAAAACCATCAACTAATAAGACTGAAGAGCAAGAATGTTTTTGTCAAATATCCGCAACTTTATCAAAAAATGAAACTGCTATTAACTTAGAAATAAAAAGTGCTGGGCGTTTCGTTCTTGCCACAAATATTATAGATGAAAACTTACTCAGTAACTCGGAAATGATTTCTGAATATAAAGCGCAACAATGCTGTGAGAGAGGCTTTGGATTTCTTAAAGACCCGTTATTTTTTGCAGATAGCATTTTTATTAAAACTCCAAAAAGGATAGAAGCTCTAGCGATGATAATGGCATTATGTCTATTAGTTTATACTCTCGCACAACGACAAATACGTGCGGCTTTATTATCATCCAAATCCACTATTAAAAACCAATTAGGTAAGCCTACATTTCGCCCTACATTGCGATGGATATTCCAATGCTTTCAATCTATCCACCTTGTTATTTTAAATTCTAGAAAAGAAATATCTAATCTTACAGAGGAGCGGCTATTCATACTCAGTTTGCTCCCGAACAATTGTCGTCAATACTATCAATGTTAGCTTGATAAATTAACAATATTTTTACTACATCTATTCTGTTTTAGAGCTATCTAATTCTTGCTTATAGCTCTTAATTATCATGTTTATTTTCTGATTTTTCTTGTCTAAAATATCAGTGCTAGCCACAAAATAAAGAAGTAAACATAGGATTTTTTGATGTTTTAAGTATAAATACTTGTTTTAATCTTAATTATTATTCATTTCTGCTTATTGAGATTAGATATCATCTGCTTGAGAGGAAGCACCCAGCGTTCCATATATAAATCTTTAAAAACAAGTATTATTTTACTCTTTTTTATCCAATGTAATTCAATGATAACCGAGTACTACAGAGTAGGGTGCGGAATATGGGTTAAAAGCAAACTCTACTGTTTCTCCAGCACCAAGTGCGTCGTAGAATGCCACAGCAAAAGCAATGGCAGCTTTATCCCCAATGGTCTGATTCATGCCAATCACATTCTTAATGTACTGGCTAATAGCTTCTGCCTGTACCTGAGAGTAGCAAGCATTCAATACTACGCACTCAACCCCTTTAACTGCAAACAACTTAAACAACCTGGACAGCACTTCCTGATCGACCAGTGTGGGTTGTCCTGTATCATCCTCTAAAACAATTCCATCAACTCCTGTACCATGCCCACAGAAATGTACTATTTGAGGCTTGTGTTCTAGAATTGCTCGGTAGAAGTCACGTAAGCGTACTGCCCCTTTCTGTACTAACCTGAACTGTCCCCCCTTTGAAGCAAGTTGTAATCCTTCTTCAATTGAGCGCACTTCTGCATCTAGCCGTAGTCTTGTGGTACTTGCTGGATTTGCTGCCAGAATCAAAATTGTCTTGACAAGAGTGGTGTTACTCATGGCAGCCTTAAAATTGCATTAGCAGGATTTATACATATTCTCATATGTGTAACAAAAATTAGCTTATGCACCGCGTAATCAGGGTTAAGGGTGATGTTGGCGCCGACACACTTCCCGTCATTTTCAACAGGCGAGTTAATCACTCGAAACCGTTTCAGTACAAACTATAGACTCAACGTCAGTCAAGCTCCATTTCCTGGCGTATTACCTTCTTTTGCTGATTCTTCTGTTTTTTTTTCAGTTACCTTTTTCTACTTTCTCAGCAAACCCTAACTAGTTAATTAATCTAACTAGTTGCAGGTTTCGATCCGATCGCATCCCATATGCTTCAGTCCAACTGGATCGTGTCCCCTTTTTGATGGATTGCCCCACACCCAGCCTCCCCAAAAATCCCTGACCTGACCGCCACCTTTGCACTGGCTCACATAAAGGTTCGCTAACGAGCTTCGCCGTCCCACGCCTGACCTCTGATGATTGTGCGATCGCCACTCCGGTTTATCCCGCCTCCTACCAGAAATTCTGCACCTCCTCGCAGTAGCAAGACTGGCTCACATAAAGGTTCGCCACGGGCTTCGCCGTCCCGACCCACTGACTCCGATGATTGGGTGGCGCTGAGGTTTGCGCGATCGCCTCAGACTGACGCTACCCGTTGGGATAAACATGGGTAAATCTGGGCAACCCCTGACCCCACCTTAAGTGTGGAGCGCCTTACATCCGATGGATGTTCGGCTAAAATTGCCCCCTCACTGGTTCGGCAGTTCTAACAACTTGATAATGCGATCAGCACCACCCTCGACCCCCGGCTCCACCCCAACTACGCTAACCCGTTACATCGCGCCCTAACTGGTTCGTTAGTTAAGTAATCTAACTGGTTGCGGTGCGATCGCATCCCAACTGCTCCGCTCCCACTCCCTACTCCCACCAGATCCACCCCAACTGCTCAGCCTCACCCTGCCCGAACTGCTCGGACTACCCCACTGCAAAGAGCGCAAACCTAATTACCCCCGAACCATCTTGGGGTAACCGGATAACCACAGGTTTTTGCTGCGATCGCAATCAACTGCCCTCGCCCTGCCCGTCGCCACCCCATCCCACAGATGCTATGCGGTTGCTTCGCCGTCGCCGTCACGGTTCATTTTTCTTCGCCAGCTTGTTTCATTTGCAGACAAGCTAGTTTGGAGAAATGCTGCTGTTATTCTTACTTGTTCCAGGGTTAGTGGTACTTTGGTATCACTCGTGCTCATAAATCCCTGTTTGTTAAAGGGAGCAAAAGCCTATGGTTGCCCTTGTAGTTGATTGGAAACATTAACATTATCTGTGTGTTAAGGCGTGTGATTGAAGCAAGCTTTGTGCAAAAGTAAACGCCTTAACCCTTGATAATTAGTCAATAGCAGGTTTTTAAGGGTGTGATTTATGGAAATGATGTTTTTACAAAGCGCCTTTTTTAGTGCTTTTTAGACCAATTTGAGGGGACAACAATTTGAAACCGAAAACACTTAGGAATGTGGATTTAATAAAATGCAAAACTTGGGGAAAAGCGTAGTAGGTTTAAGTGATTAGTCAAGCGGGCACATTGTTAGCATGGAAACCCACACTCCAGAAATTGAACGGCAGATGCAGTGGTACTACCAATCGCTCTGTGAGAAAGACCGTCGCCGATATGCGGCGATCGAAGCGTCCAAGTTGGGCTATGGTGGCATGACTTATATCAGTAAATTGTTGGGATGCAACTACAGAACGATTGCCAAGGGTAATGAAGAACTCCATGATCAGAGCGTAATGAGTAGTATGAGAATCCGCCGCAGTGGGGGAGGACGCAAAACTTGCCCTGGCGACGATAGAAGGAATCGATGAAGCTTTTCTGTTGACGATTGGGCAGCATACCGCAGGTTCTCCAATAGATGAAGATATCAAATGGACGAATTTGACTCGCCAACAAATTGCCAATTTGTTGAAAACCGAAGGCATCAATGTGAGTGTCACCGTTGTCGATCAACTGCTTGAAAAATATAAATTTCGCTCTTCGCAAAGCTTTTAAGAGCGTTCCAACAGGGAGCAGCGAACAACAAGGGCGGACAATTTGAGAACATTGAACGCCTCAAGCAGGAATATCTTGCAGCTGGAAACCCAGTCATTAGTATGGACAGTAAAAAAAAGAGTTAATCGGCAATCTGTATCGAGATGGGCGGATTTATACAACTGAACCAATTAAAGTCTATGACCACGATTGGCTCTCACTCGCTGATGGCTACGCCATCCCACACGGATTATTTGACCTGACTCTCAACATTGGCTACATCCAGATTGGCACCAGTCACGATACAAGCGAATTTGCTTGCGATTCGATTCGCTATTGGTGGACAAATTACGGGCAACAACTCTATCCCCAAGCCACTTCCATAATGCTATTGTGTGATGGCGGCGGCAGTAACAGTTCGCGTTACTACGTATTTAAGGAGGCGCTACAGGCTTTGGCTACCGCTATTGGTATTGAAATCCGCATCGCTCACTATCCACCTTACACTTCAAAGTACAATCCAATTGAACATCGTTTGTTTCCGCACTTGAGTCGAGTTTGTCAGGGAGTAATTTTTCAAAGTGTGGAGATGGTTAAGGGGTGAAATGAGCAATCGTACAGAAAGTTACGCTAAGGCTGAAACCTTTACT
>CAZZYE010000231.1:0-9439 GCA_964658145.1 uncultured Stigonema sp. | reverse complement strand
CCAATGGGTAGATACATTATGCAGTGAAGATGATTGGGGGAAGTTCGGCAGTATATCAGGAATCGAAACCGCGATGGAAGACGCGATTTGGCTAGCGTTGAAGCTGGCTGGGATTTTAGAGGTGTTGGATATCCCCTACTTGGTTGGTGGGTCGGTCGCCAGTTCGTTACTCGGCGAACCGCGTGCGACGCTGGACTTGGATTTGGTCGTTGATGTCCAGGTGCATCAAGTCCAGGCGCTTGTTGCGGCAATGACAGGCGAGTTTTACATCAGTCAGGATACAGTCCAAGAGGCAGTTGAACGCAAAACGTCGTTCAATGTTATACATTTTGAAACTACGGAAAAGGCTGACTTGTTTGTCATTGGCGACGATGGGTTTTCGCAATCAAAAATGCGTCGTCGCCAAGAGTACGCTTTACCCGGTCAACCACAAAAGTCAATTTATATTTACTCTGCCGAAGATATCATCCTGCAAAAACTGCGTTGGTATCGTATCGGTTTTAGTCAATCGGACCGTCAGTGGCGAGATGTGTTGGGTGTAGTGTTGACGTCCAGCGCACTTGATGACCATAATTTACTCGATCTCTAAACTTACCTCAAGAGGGATCACACTGCTTGACATAGAGTAACATATAAGTTACCATAATATCAAGTATGAAGGTTCAAGAATACATTAAAGAAGATGGTTCAAGTCCTTACCAAGAATGGTTCGATAGCTTGGATGCCGTAGCTGCGGCGAAGGTGACAGTTGCTAAGTCTCGTCTGGAGTTAGGCAATACATCAAATGTTAAATGGTTCGATGGAATCGGTGAGTATAAGATCGATTGGGGACCAGGGTATCGCATTTATCTCGCTCAGGAAGGTAAGCAACTTATAGTCTTATTTGGTGGTGGGACAAAGAAAAGTCAGCAATCTGATATTGATCTTGCTAAGGAATTGTACCAAGAGTACAAAAGGCGAAAGAAAGAAGCTAGTGAAGAAAAAGGGAAAGAAGCTGAGAACAAGAAGAGAAAAAAGAGGTAGTTATTATGGCACTTACTAGAGACTTTAAAGAAACAGTTAACGCACGAGTCCAACGAGATCCTGAATTTGCAATAGCTCTGCTTGATGAAGCTGTTTCCCTCTTCCTCAATGGTGAACCAGAAACTGCAAGACTTATATTGAGAGATATTGTAAATGCAACCGTAGGTTTTGAAGAGCTTGCGATTGAAACTTCTAGACCGAGCAAGAGTCTCCACCGGATGTTATCTGCAAAAGGTAATCCGACGATGGATAATCTGACTGCTATCTTCAATGTCCTTCGGAAAAAACTAAATGTCGAGATCAAGGTTCATACGACGGTTGCTTGCCGTTAAAAACTTTACTCATGAGGTCGCTGTGACTCATTGCGGGGGTCAAATGCGATCGCCACCGATGGAGACAATACTCAAAGATAAGGTGCAACCGAGCAACTATCTTGCCTAGTATTGGATGATGCCATGTAATTACGTGCAGTTGCGACTTTGTTTAAGCTAGTTCTAACGTATTTTGAAACGGCTGAGAATCAGTAACTGCACCATCCCATCACCTGTATTAATTGCCGATACTGGCGGACGCTGATTAGCCTTTGCTCCTGGTGGCATTGCTGGGAACAGATATACCCAGTTGTTGTTCTAACGCACGAGTCCAACGAGATCCTGAATTTGCAATAGCTCTTACAGTTTGCCATTATATCTGTAAAATATATCAGATTAATTGCAAATAACCGTGATGTTAATTACACAATTACACAGATTTTTAACGTACCTGATCGCTGAAAAAAATAGACAAAGTAATTCTAGATTTTCTGTAGCGTTTTGGTTCAGTTTAAGTCTGTGTTTTGCCGTAGGCTACATTTTCATAGGACTACAGCACGCTTTTAGCAATGAGTACGTCGTGGGGGATAATGCGCGGGAATATGTATCTTGGATGTATCGGTACTCGACGAGAGAGTTATTTCCCCATGACTTAATTGCTGATTACTTTCAGTCCGTTACACCGATCGGATATGGGGCTTTCTATCAGGTGATGGCGGGTTTAGGTGTTGATCCAGTTCTGTTAGGTAAACTTTTACCAATGGTGCTGGGACTGATCACAACAGGCTACGGCTTTGCGGTCTGTATGCAAATATTACCAGTGCCAATGGCGGGATTTATCGTCACGTTACTGCTGAATCAAAGTATCTGCCTTCACGATGACCTTTTCTCTGCCTGTCCCAGAGATTTTATTTATCCGCTGTTTTTAGTGTTTTTGTACTATTTGTTGCGGCGTTCATTGCTAGGAGTAATGCTTGCGATCGCACTCCAATCGCTGTTTTATCCTCCAATCGCATTCATCAATTCAGGAATTTTACTCCTACGACTATGGGACTGGCAAATTGGGCGAATTCGCTTATCCCGCGAGAGGAGAGATTATCTGTTCTGCGTCATGGGACTGGGCGTTGCTCTGGTGGCAATGATACCTTACGCTATAAAATCCTCTGAGTTTGGACCAACAATCACCGCAGCTGTGGCTAGAACAATTCCAGAGTATTTGTCAGGGGGAAGGGTAAGTTATTTTAACCTCAATCCTGTAAGTTTTTGGCTCGACGGCAGGGACAGTGGTGCTTTTGCTTTGATCAGTCCACCCCAACTCTTTATTGGGTTGTTGTTACCAATTATACTGCTATACCCGTCCCGATTTCCCTTGGTCCAACAAGTGACGAATAAAGTTAAAATCCTGCCGCAGATTGTGTTGGCATCTTTAGGTATGTTCTTTATTGCCCATGCTGTGGCGTTTAAGATACATTGGCCTAGCCGATATACCCATCATACCTTCAAGATAGTCTTCGCTTTGGCAGCTGGAATAGCACTGACTCTCATGCTAGATGCGGTTTTCCATTGG
The DNA here is from genome assembly GCA_964658145.1 of uncultured Stigonema sp. Lineage (GTDB taxonomy): Bacteria > Cyanobacteriota > Cyanobacteriia > Cyanobacteriales > Nostocaceae > Stigonema. The sequence continues at coordinate 6,538 of CAZZYE010000231.1, read as the reverse complement.
TTAGAACAGCCTACCAAATCCCGTCAACGGGGGCGACAGTTTTTAACGTTGGGGGCTGTGGCTATACTAGGGGCAGCACTTATCCTGTACCCAAGCTTTTTGAAAACCTTTCCTAAAACTCCCTACGTAACGGGTGGAGTGCCAGCACTGTATAAGTTTTTGCAACAGCAACCGCAAGATAGTCTTGTTGCATCTTTGGCAGCAGAAGCAGACAATATACCAGTGTTTGCTAAAAGGTCAATTTTAGTGGGTAGAGAATATGCTTTGCCATTTCATACAAAGTACTATGCGCAGTTTCGTCAACGGATGATTGACCTGATCGATGCTCAATATAGTCAGGATCTTAAGGGGGCGATCGGCTTTATGGGTAAATATAATGTGAAATTCTGGCTTTTGGAACGCACTGCTTTTAAACCTGAGTATATTGCTGACAATAAATGGATTAAACAGTATCAGCCAGCAGCAAATATGGCGATCGCGAAGCTACAAAAGGGAAGTACACCAGCTTTGTCAAAGCTGATGAAGTCTTGTAATGTTTTCGAGACTGAGAGTTTGGTTCTTCTGAAGGCAGAGTGCATAAAAGAAGCAAAAATTCCTATCTAAGACTGCTGTGATAACCACTGCACAAATGCGGCATGTTCTGTGGAATTCAAACCTCGTAGAACTAGCCCTTTCAAGGTGGTGAAATTCGGAACGAAGATTGGTTATTTCAACGTTCAAAAAGCCCAAAATCTGAGTGGAGGATTTAAGATGGTAGCACTCAAACAACGTATCTTCGTTGGTCACCTTGAAAGCAGGACTATTTCATTCTACACTCTTTGCCTTGAACTCAAGTTCAAGGCTCAGAGCTACTGTCCGTTTCAACTGAGATCTTACACTAATCCCAACAACCGCCTGGGAATGAATTCCCAGGCTAATAGCCAAAGTCTTCTAAAGAAGACTAACAAAGAGTTTCAGTCCCTTAAGTGGACATAAGCTCTTAGTTTCAACGGACGCTCATTCCGAAAAGTTCTAGTCGGCTTAAGCCGACTTCAGCTATTAGACTAGGAATTTATTCCTAGCTCGAATTCGTGGCGAGTTTGGCGATCGCCACTTTCTAACGGTGGGATGCTCAAGCTCTTATTTAAGCCATGTTCCACAGAAGTAGTCATTGGCTGATTCCTCATCTTGTGGGATTATAGCTCCAATCTAGCATCAAGCAATCAGGAAGCGGAACGAAAGTGCATGGTTTCTGGTGTCTCCAAGCTGAATGTTCAAGATTTGCTACAGAATGTGAGTGACAAATAAGCCATATACCGCGCCTTCATACACCTTAAATTGTAATATTCTAAGAGTAATGAAGTAATAAGTTGTTTATTATTTATATTTAATCCAATGATAATTAGAAAATTAACAAAACATGATACAGAAGATTATAGAAATATCAGATTATAAGCTTTATATAACAATCCAGATTCATTTGGCACAATGTATCATGAAGAAGCAATTAAGACGATAGATCAATTTAGGTATAGAATACCAGTAGATAACAATAACTTTATATTGGGCTGCTATGAGGATATCGAGTTAATTGGAATAGTCGCATTTCATCAACAATCAAGAATAAAAGTAAGGCATAAAGCATATATTCGTAGTATGTATGTTAAACAAGAATATCGACAAAAAGGTATCTGCATCTAGGGACAATACGATAATTTTGTGTAATTTTGATTTAGATAATTTGCTCGTGCGGGGGTGGCAGGAATTCCCAAAGATAAAATTGTTTTGGCTTTTCATCTAGAGGATGTTAGACAATATACAGAATTTGCGGTGGCGTGAATTTCAAGTACAGCCGATCGTCTCTCATAACGCCACAGCTTCCCGCAACACTTTATTTCTAATCAACTCATGTAGAGTTTCTGGTTCAGTTACATCCACTTTACGTCCTAGGAATTCTGACAATGACTGCATCAAAGCAATTTGGATACTGGTTATATATAATAACATAAATAAGAAAAAGTAAAAAATGAAACTAAAAGAACTACTTCAAGAAAAAAAAGAGGAAATCATCCTAATCGCAGCTAAACACGGAGCTTACAATCTCCGAATATTTGGTAGTGTAGCCAGAGGGGAAGAAACAGAAACCAGTGACATTGATTTTTTGATTGATTATGACTTGAATAAAATTACAGCTTGGTTTCCTGGCGGACTAATTCAAGATTTAGAAACTTTGTTAAATCGTAAAGTTGATATAGTAACGGCAAATTCTTTACATTATTTTATTAAAGAAAAAGTATTTAAGGAAGCTATCAATTTATGAAAGATAGTCTAGTTTACCTGATTCATATTCGAGATTGTATTAATAGAATTAAACAATATACACAGGAAGGAAAAGAAGTATTTTTTAACGATATTAAAACTCAAGATGCAGTTTTACGAAATGTTCAAGTGATGTGTGAGTCTGTACAGAAATTACCAAGCGATTGGAAAAATGCATACCCTGAAACCGAATGGAGTAATATTGCTGGTTTTCGCAATCGATTAACTCATGAATATCTAAGTGTAGACCTCGATATAGTTTGGAATGTAATTGAGAACTATTTGCCAGATTTAGAAAAAACGATTGAAGCAATGGCGGCAGAATTTTGGAATGTTTAGGTAATTAGCCTAAAAATCTCTGAGCGCGCAGTATCTAATTGAAGATCAACAATAATTTGCCCTATGAAACCATCAAATTTACGTACAAAGCTTTTATCAGAAATCAATCTCATTCCCGAAGAAAAGCTGGAAGAATTATATAATTTTATTCATTATCTTCGAGTCGGTGTAGAGGCATCTAAAGGTACGCCTGAAAAAATTATGCAGTTCGCTGGTTCCTGGGACGATATGTCAGATGAAACATTTGCTGACTTAAATGAAGAAATAATTGCACGTCGCCAGCAGGCTTTTTTGGGGAGAATAAGCGATGAAACCAGCCTTGGTTGATACCAACATTTTATCCTTATTTTTCCGCTCCACAATAATATGGAAGTAGAAAGATGTTCATACAACGATATCACCAATGACAATCGACAATTTCACCGTTCGACAAATGTTGAGGTCGGAATTAGATTTGATAATTGATTGGGCAGCAGTTGAAGGCTGGAATCCTGGAATTTATGATGCTGAATGTTTTTACCAAGCGGATCAATGCGGTTTTTTCGTGGGCGAGTTGAACAATGAACTTGTGGCAAGTATTTCCGCTGTTGCTTACTCTAAGCACTTTGCCGTTCTTGGCTTTTATATTGTCAAGCCGCAGTTTCGTGGGCGGGGTTTTGGCATGAAAATGTGGAGGGCAGCAATGGCATATCTTGGTACTGAGCGTAACATTAGTTTAGATGGAGTGCTTGCCCAACAGGAGAACTACCAGAAATCAGGTTTTCAAATCGCCTACCGTCATATTCGTTATGAGGCAAAGGGCGGCGGCGTTGTGCGGGACGGCATTGTAGAACTCAAAACTGTGCCTTTTGAGAAGTTAGTTGCTTACGATCAACAGCTTTTTCCGGCTGAGCGCAAGCAGTTCCTACGACTTTGGATAAACCAACCAAACAGTACTGCTTTAGGGGTTGTTAGAGACGGGCATGTTGTTGGTTATGGAGTCATCCGCCCTAGTTATACAGGTTTGCGGATTGGACCGTTGAATGCTGACGATGAACAGATTGCCTCGCAACTCTTACTCGCCTTGCTTGCTTTTGGAACTGAAGCGAGGGTGTTTCTTGATGTGCCAGATGCTAATCCAGAAGCGATTAAGCTGGCTCAACGTTACGGGATGAAGCCAGTCTCTGAAGTCGCTCGGATGTACAATAAAGAAATTCCTAACAAGCCTATACATCGTGTATTTGCTGTGACAAGCTTAGAAGTTGGTTAGGTAAATATCATTCGCCAATCAGTCATCCCTTCACTCGTGTTGGTGCGTGATTTGCGCTCGGTGTGTGATGAACCAAGAAACCCCTGACACATAAGCGATCGCAATTTTGTCAGGGGTATGATTTTGAAAAATCTTAAAAGAAGCGTACTGTTAGACGAGAGTACGATATCATTCTTATCTATTGGTGCGTGACGGCAATATCGATTTCTTTAGTTACGCTTTATAATTTATTGTAGCCGTCACACACCCTACAAAAGCATCACATTATTTAGCTACAAAATAAAAAAAACGAGCATCAACTGCGTAATTGCACGTCAATAAATTCGTATCTCCTGATGAAGGGGTTCAAACAATCGAACTCACATCAAAAACAATACCTCGTCATTACTAATAGGAGATACCTTGCAACTGGAGTTTAGACTAAGCCATGACAAAGTGACCCAGCAGCACTGAGTTGACAAACTACACACCTAAAAATATAAAAACGAAAATATCAAGCCGACTTTGCTGGTTGCTTTTTACGCTTGGTAGTAGCCTTTTTAACTGTTGGGTAACGAATTCTACGGTTTCGTGGTTTGCCAGTAGTCCACCCAGGTGACTTTCCACGAGGTTTGGGTGCAACAGCAGGTGTACCAATCGCTGGTAAAACTCCACCCATAGCCTGAGCGACCCTTCCAGGGGTCATTTTAGCTTGTGACTTTTGCCAAGGTAAAGGGTTGTCAGCCACAATATCACGTGCCAGCCAAAGTTGCCAGGTCATCAGTGGCAATAAGTCACTCCAACACTCACACTGTTCTGGGGTACTCAGTTTGGGGAGAGTCCAATGCAAGCGTTGCGCGGGGCTACCGATACCAGTGGTCAACCGCAAAGCGTCGTAGGTACAGTCGCCAAAATTCGCATTCCGTGAGGCATTTCAATTCCCACCCATCCAAGCCATAAAGGTTTTAATTTTAAGAGCGCATCTTCATTTAAACGTTCCAGTTGAATCAAATGCATTGGATGTTTGGCAGACTGTTGGAAGTGGAGATTACGCCACAGACGCAGCCGTAACCATCCCAACTTTGGCTCTTTAACCTCTACTAATTGGTCAGGTGTCCACCAAGTATCGGGATCATTCAGCTTGAATTTGTCTCCATGAACACGGGGACGACCAATTCCTGTGTAAGCACTTGGCTCACCATAAAGTAGACGATTTGAGCGCAAACGGAACAATTTATCAGCAGCTATGTCAGCCGTCTGCTTGAGGAAGCTGGCACAACCGTACTCAGCATCCCACAACGATAATGGACGTTTAGGCAGTTTGAGACAGACTTGCCTCAATTGTGCTGCCGCTTTTTCAATTGGATTAGTAAAACTGGTAATACGTTCGTGTAATAAGGGTAATGCCCAACTTCCCGAAGCTTCTGGAACCCAAGCTATGGTGCTATAACCTTGTCCCAAGGTTACTGGTTTTGAACCTGACATAGGTTGGGCTTGGTGTTCGTAGGTACGTTCTTTAAGAGTAACGGCTTCCAATCTTGACCAAGCCGTGTGGTCTCCTGCTAAAACAATCTGCTCTGTGTGAGGAATTTGTTCGATGTAGGACTGCATCAATTTTTCTCGTGGTGGCTTGCCGTCTTCTAAGCTTTCGTAGATGCTAGACCACTTGCGTCGAAACACTGGAGATATCGATAGTTCAACGAATGATTTTACACTGCGTGTAACGTTTCCCCGCATCCATTAGGTCAAATAGGGCATCTTTACCATTACCCAGAATGGTGTATACACCTTGCCGAAATTGTTTAAGCTGATCAACAGTTGTCATGGTCAATCTGAAATTTTCTTCAAATTCCAGCATTGACCACTTTGTGGTCGTTTTTACAAACAGCGACCACTTTTTTATTTGAACATTTATTCATCTCAACTGGAGTTTTGACGACATTCTGCGATCGCCCCCTCCGCAGTGCATACCATCGACCGAGAGCAGTGGATGGTGTGCACAGCCCAGTAGCGAGGAGCGTTCGACCATCGGTGACGGCGTTCATCGCGAACGTTGCCAAGATGCCTACAACAACCACAGACTCCCCTTCGCTTTTTTATACCTGTACTTCAGAGTTGCCTTGATATCCCTTAGGTGGGCAGAGTAATGTCTCACCTGGGTTAACTCAGATCTTGCACCTGAAAAATATGATGTAATTTAATTACTTAGTATTAAACTACAATCCTTGATTTAGCAATAAAAACCCATAAAAATATGGTATCTTTATCGTGCCTCTGTTTACTTTATCTGTGTTTTTACGGAGAGGTGCAAGATCTGAGTTAATACTTTAGATTTATAATGTCACTAGTTCCTTACTAACTAAAATGAAAAAACCTTTAGTAGTAACAGCTCTAGTTTTTTCAATTTTATCAAGCTTATCCTCTCCTGTTGCAAGTCAAGCTCCTGTAGAGATCCAACAACCGCATCAGGATGTAAAAAAACAACGAGATATTTTTGATTCTATTAAAAATTCCTCTAGGCAAATTTTCACAACAGCTACTGCGCTCGTTATTGCTGGGGTTGCGAGTGCTATAGCAGCTCATTTGAACATAAAACTAACAGAAATACAAAAAACTAAGTAACCGTTCACGGGGGTAGAAAAGCGATCAGAAAAAATTGCCAGCAAAATCTGA